>NZ_CAUVXI010000020.1:3200-39304 GCF_963555845.1 Protofrankia sp. Cas8
CCCGCCGCCCACTGTGTCGACGATCCGACACCCGCCAGTCAGCGAACGACCGACACCCCGCCATACGGCAGACGCTGCGGCATGCCCGCCGCCTGCCCGTAGCGGTGGGCAGCATGGGATCCCATCGGTGTCCCGCGGCGGGTGCTGGATCGCAGCTGACCTGGGCCGGAACGTGTGAGTCCTGGTCAGTGCTGGCCGCACCACAGGTTCCCAAGCTCGTGAGGTGCCGCTCGTGTACCCGGCGGTGTACCCGAGCCGGCGGGCGTCCACGGACGGGTACGGACGCCGGTGGACGTCCGGCGCAGGTCACCGGACGTCCACGAACAGCCGATCATGGTTCTGGCCTTGGCTGGGACCAGAAACCATCGTCCCCTTCGGATCTTTAGTGATCCACTTGGCTCCTGCGCGTGACCCCAACGTCAGTCACCGTCAGGGAACAGATGGCCAATCTGGCCAACCGCACTCCGCTGCACTGCCTCTCCGGTGGTGACGCCGGGGTGACGGGACTACGCGACGATCGTGACCGATATTCCACACAGCCGCCGCGCGTGCGTGCGAGACAGGATCTGCAGGTCACGGCCCGGTGGCGGCAACCGAGGGGGAGAAATGGGAAAGACCGGGGAGGGGAGCGAGCCCGACTTCGTCGAGGCGTGGGTCGAGACGGCGGCAGCGCCACCACCCGACTCGGTTGTGGAGTGGTTCACCTCGCGCGGTATGTCTGTTGTGCCCGCCCGCGTCGGCGCCCTTGCGTCAGGTCCGCAGAATGCGTTCGAGGCGGCTTTTGGAAAACCGCTTGCCGGCCGGGCGGCGGCATTTTCCCTGCCCGTCCCGGTGGAACTGTACGACGACGTCCGGTCCATCACCGTGGCGCCCATCCCCGGCCTGCACAGCGGCCCCGGTCCAGCTCATCCGTCCTGATCAAAGGAGTATCGCATGGTATTCCCGGCAGAATTCGACTCCAATTCACCTGTCCCCGATCTCGTCCTCGGGTACGTGTCGGTGAGATCCCAAGGGGGCGTCTCCGTCACCGAGGCGACCGATTTCACGTCGGCGGAGCCGTTTTATGCTGCCAGTGGTGACTGGGAGCGTGCACGCAGTGACGTCGAGGCGGCTGGTCTCATCGTCACAGCGGAAAGCCGGCTAGGGTTCAGCGTCGCCGGCCCGCCGGCCGCCTACGAAGAATTAACCAGCGGCGAGATAGTCACCCGGGAGGTGCTGCAGCGACTGGCGATCGGCCGTACCGCCTATGTCACCCAGCTCGACATTGTGGGCACTGACCAACCACGGTCCTTCGCTGTGGGCCGGGCGGGCAGCGACGCCATCGAGGCGATCCTGCTCGAGCGGCCGCGAATCCCTCACAACCTTTTCCCGTCCCCCATCCCGCCCAGCATCGCCAAGTTCCACCTGACCGTGCCGGATGACGTCGCGGTGCTACTCGGCTGCGTTGCCGCCCACCGCGCGGGCCACGTCGGAAGCGATGTGACAGTAGCCATGGTCGACACCGGGCAGTACTCCCACCCATATTTTCTGGTCCACAACTACCGCGTCGAACGGCCGGTCGCCGTGGTCCCTGGAACCAGTCCGAGTAAGGACCCTGTCGGCCACGGAACGGGTGAGTCGGCGAATATCTTCGCCGTCGCGCCCGGGGCGACGCTGCGGCCGTACCGTGTCACCAACAACGCCGGTCAGCTCGTCGGCGCCATCACTGGATTCCTACGAGCCAAGGCAGACCACCCGCAGATTATCACCAATTCGTGGGGCGGCGACCTTGATTACCCCACGCAGGACCCACTTCCCCCATACTACCGGGCATGGGTGGCGGAAATCCGCGACGCGGTCGAGACGGGAATCGTTGTGGTCTTTTCTGCCGGTAATGGTCAGTTCTCGGTGGAACCGCAGGTGCCGGGCGTCATTTCCGCTGGCGGGGTGTACGCGACCGGGGGCGTCGACCTCGTTGCCTCCGACTACGCGAGCGGGTACGCGAGCCCGTTTTTCCCGGGCATCGACGTGCCGACCGTCTCGGGGCTCGTCGGCACGATCCCCCGCGCTCAGTACCTCCTGCTGCCCATCCCGCCGGGTTGCGGAATCGACGTCGACGAGAGCAAACCTTTCGTGCATCCGACCTTCCCGGACTCCCCGGACGGCACCACCGCCGATGACGGCTGGGCGCTGTTTTCCGGCACATCTGCGGCCGCGCCGCAACTGGCCGGCGCGGTAGCCGTGCTGCTTGGAGCCCTACCGGCCCTGACCACAGCACAGATCACCGAGGCGCTGAAAGCTTCTGCCGTCGACGTCACCGCAGGCCACAACCACCCTCGTTTCAACGTTGCAGCCGGGCCCGGCCCAGACCTCGCTACGGGCGCGGGCCTGGTCAACGTATCCGCCGCCCTCGACTACGCCCAGGCCACATTTTCCTAGGGTCTTGGACGAGCGAAGCCGTCATGATCGAGTCACGTTCGTGGGCGTGAGTCAGGCTGCCAGACCTGGATGTTCGACGAGTTGGTTGATGGCGGTTTCGTAGGCGGTGGCTGCACGTCGCAGGGGTGGCGGATCGCTGCTCTGTGCGGGTCGGTGAGTTCGGCTATGCCGGTACGCGGGGAGGCCGCCGAAAACGGGGCGCTGCCGCGGGCTCGCGAACCGAAGATCTTCAGCTCGGCGATCCCGTACCTGTCACAGATGGCTGCCAACCTCGCCTTATCGATCTTCACGCCGAGGGTGATCAGCACGGGTCCAAGGTTATCGTGATGCTTGCGCGCCGCACCTGCCCCACGACCGTGTCGGTGTTGAGAATCCGGCAACTTCTACCCGACCTGCGCATATTCGTGGATCAAACTGTCGAGTCGATCACATCTGTGGGCGCGGACATCTGGTTCCGGGGACCCCGTTTGGAGCGCTCGACGCGGTGCGGCTTGGCCGAGGTGAGCGACACCGGGCGCAACGCGGCACGTGCTGACAAGATTTTCCTACGACGGGTAGGACAGAATCAGCGTCATGGGAACAGATCCTGCGACGACCCTGGGCACCCAGGAGACCGCCAACCTGGAGTTCAAGCGGGAGGCCAGGGACCGTAACGCCATCCGTGAGGCGATTTGTGCCCTGGCCAACGATCTACCGGGACTGGGCGGCGGCTGCCCTCGATGGTGGTGAGTCGCGTCGTCTATCAGGGGCAACCGGTCGTCCAGATCGACGTCAGCGCGTCCCGGACCCCGCCTGTCCGGTTCGACAACGTCGTCTGGGTGCGGCCGGGATCGTCGACTCGCAGGGCGACTCGCGACGACGAGCGGGTGCTCTCGCAGCGGCGGCGCTCCTTTGAAACGCCGTTCGACGTCCGTCCCGTCGCCGGCAGTACAACCGACGACCTCGACCTCGATCTCTTCCGCTCGGACTACCTACGCTCCGCGGTCGATTTGTCGGTCCTGGACGAGAACGGTCGGCCGACCGAGCAGCATCTGGCATCACTGCGACTCGCCGACATCGGACTACCCGATCGAGGCGCTCCGTCAGACAACTTCGACCGGGTCAACGACTACCGGAACCCCTCGCTTGCCGCCGCGATGAAGTCGCTGGGATACGTCAACCAGTTCGGTCGGGGCATCGGGCGTGTCCGGGCGTCATTGAGCCGGAACGGCAATCCCGAAGCTGGGTTCATCGTCGATGATGCCTCGTGGACCGTGACTCTGAAGAGCACGACGTGATCTCGGTGGCGCTGTTCAATAACAAGGGTGGTGTAGGGAAGACAACCCTCACATACCACCTCGCGCACATGCTCCAGCGGCTCGGGAAGAATGTTCTCGCCGTGGATCTTGATCCCCAGTCAAACCTGTTCGAGGATCGGTTGAGCGAAGCCTGGCCCAAGGGCTTCACCGGGGACCCGGTTGCGTTGCGGACGACAACGGCGTTCCACCGATGGCTCGACCGCATTCCCCAGGTCTTCGCGTCGGACGTGCTAGATGAACCGGAGGCGAAAACAAGCCCCAGAACGTATGAAATCGCAACGCTACGCAATTATCAGAGCCTGAGGCCGCTCTCGCACGATGCGCGCAAGCCGATGTTCGATCTGAGAACCGCAGACGGCGCGTTGGGTAGTACCCAGACGCTTGTCAACCGGTGCTATGACGACTTCCGATCGCTCGCCGAGAAACTCCTGGACAGGCTGGCCTCAGTGCAGGTTGAGAACTGAGCCCGGTCCAGCGCATCCGGACTCGGTCATCGTCGCCTTGTTTGTCCACCGATACGACGAACCCGCGCTCCTTGCCCCTGTCGGAGTCCATGCAGGAGGCGCTGCGGCATGGCGAGGTCTTCACTCGCCGATGGGTCGTCGAAACCATCCTCGACATGGTCGGCTACACAGCCGACAAAGATCTTACCGCGACGACGATAGTTGAGCCGGCATGCGGTGCAGGAGCCTTCCTCGGGCCGATATCTGAGCGTCTGAGCGCTTCCTGTCGGACACATGACCGCTCCCTACTGGATGCGGTCCACGCGGTAGCGGCCTACGATTTCCTGGATCACAACGTCCAGTCGAGCCGAGATTGTGTGACGCAACACCTGCTCGCGGCTGGATGGGATCATCTTGTTGTAGAGAAGGTTGCCGCCACCTGGGTCAGGCAGGGCGACTATCTGCTACAGCGAGACGACGTCCAAAAGGCGGACTTCGTCGTGGGCAACCCGCCCTATATTCGACTTGAAGACGTTCCGAATGAGCGCATGGCCGCCTACCGGGCAACCTGCCCCGCCATGGGCGGTAGGGCGGACATCTACATCGGTTTCTACGAAGTCGGCCTGCGGAGCCTCAAACCGGGTGGTCGGCTCGGGTTCATTTGTGCCGATCGTTGGATGCGAAACCAGTACGGGCGCAGACTTCGCGAGATGGTGAACCGTCAATACAGCATGGATATCGTACTGACGATGCACGATGTGGACGCTTTTCACGAGCCGGTGTCAGCCTACCCGGCCATAACCATCATCAGGAACGCCGGCCAGGGTTCGGCCATCGCCGCCGACACCACTGGGTCCTTTGGCCCTCTTCAAGCCGACGAATTTCGCCGTTGGGTCGAGAGGCCGGATCAGATAGGAATTAGTACCGCATCCTACCACGCAGCTCGGTTGCCCCGCTGGTTCCCAGGAGGAGATTCATGGCCCGTGGGCTCCCCTGCGCGACTGGCCATGCTAGAAGAACTCGGCGATCGATTTCGACCCTTGGAGGACGAGACCACCCGTACCCGGGTGGGTATCGGTGTTGCAACCGGCGCCGACGAGGTTTTCATCACCAACAATGCGGATCGCGTCGAGGTGGAGGACGGTCGCCTCCTCCCGCTCGCCATGGTCCGAGATACCACCGGTGGCGTGCTCCATTGGAACGGCTCCTACCTGGTGAATCCGTGGGACCCGCAAGGAGGACTCGTCAACCTCGCTGATTTTCCCCGCCTTGCCGCGTACTTCGAGCGACACAGTAGCGTTTTGCATAAACGTTACGTTGCAAGGAGGCAACCCGCCCGCTGGTACAGAACTATCGACAAAGTCGATCATCGGCTTATCGCGAAGCCAAAACTACTCCTCCCGGATATGAAGTCGACCATCCATCCAGTCTTGGATCAAGGTGGTTTGTACCCTCATCACAACTTGTACTACATCGTTTCCGACGGGTGGGATCTGAGAGTCCTCGGAGGCCTACTGCTGTCCAAGGTAGCCGAGGCTTTCGTGGCGGCCTACGCCGTGAAGATGCGCGGTGGCACCCTCCGGTTTCAGGCGCAGTACCTTCGCCGGATTCGCGTACCGGATCCACTGGAAATCAGTGAGGCAGACGGCGTCGCCCTGGCTGATGCGTTCGACCGACGAGACGTGGCGGCGGCTACGCAGGTTGCGCTGCGCGCCTATGGGCTCACCGAACTTCCCGAGTAGGCGGATCGAGTAGGGTTTGTCCGTGTGAAGGTGGCACTGTTGGCGCCGGTGGCGTGGCGTACCCCGCCGCGGCATTACGGCCCGTGGGAGCAGATCACCAGCCTGATCGCGGAGGGTTTGGTTGAGTGCGGGGTCGATGTCACCCTCTTCGCGACGCTGGACTCGCAGACAGCCGGCGCGCTGGACGGCGTGTGCCCGCACGGGTACGCGGAGGATCCGGCGCTCGATGGTCGGGTGTGGGAGGCGCTGCACGTTGCGCACGCCCTGAGCCGTTCGGGTGAGTTCGACGTGGTGCACAACCATCTCGACTGGCTACCGCTGGCGTTCGCGGCCCATGTCCGGGCGCCGATGGTGACGACCGTCCACGGCTTTTCGGACTCGCGTATCGTCCCGGCGTACGCGCGGGCGGGGTCGGCGTACGTGTCCATCTCCGACGCCGACCGCCGTCCGGAGCTGGACTATGTCGCCACCGTCCACCACGGCATCGACATGGCGGCGCTGCCGTTCTCGGCCGTCGGCGGGGAGGACCTGGTCGTGCTCGGCCGGATCCATCCGGACAAGGGCACAGCGGTGGCCATCGACATCGCCTGCCGTGCCGGCCGGCGGCTGGTGATCTGCGGGATCGTCCAGGACGAGCGCTACTTCGCCGAGCGGGTCCAGCCCCATGTCGACGGGGACCGGGTCCGTTACCTCGGCTCGGTGGGGCCGCGTCAGCGCGCCGAGGTGCTCGGCTCGGCGGCAGCCCTGCTGCACCCGGTCGCGTTCGACGAGCCGTTCGGGCTGGCCGTGGTCGAGGCGATGGCCTGCGGGACACCCGTTGTGACCTATCCGCGGGGTGCGATGCCGGAGGTGGTCGACGAGGGCGTCACCGGGTACCTGGTCGACGGGCCGGCGGCAGCCGCGGCCGCGGTGGAGCGAGCCGCCGGCCTGGACCGCGGCGCCTGCCGTGCCACAGCGCAGCGACGGTTCTCCGCGGCACGCATGGTCGCTGACTACCTCACCGTCTACCGGCGGCTGCTCGGCTGACAGGGGCTGACAGGGGCTGACAGAGGGTGGCAGGGAGTGACGCGGGCTGACATGGGATGCGTCGGTGGCTCACGCCGCCCGCTCGCCTGGGCGGGTCATGCGGGCGAGAAGCGGCTCGACCGGGACGCTGGCTATGCCGACACGGCTGTCGCTGATTCCGTAGGGCAGCCAGAGGCGGCCGTCATGGATCAGGCCGCCGCAGGAGTAGACGACGTTGGGGACGTAGCCGTCGTTCTCGGATCGGGTTGGGGTGAGCAGCGGCTCGGGCAGCGTCGCCAGCACGGTGGTCGGGTCGTCGAGATCGAGCAGGATCGCCCCGATCGTGTACGTGCGCATCGGTCCGACGCCGTGGGTGAGCGTGAGCCAGCCTGACGGTGTCTCGATGGGTGACCCGCAGTTGCCGACCTGGAGCAGCTCGAAGGAGGCCCCGGGAGAGTGGACCGGGCGCCCCAGTTCCCACGCCTGCCCGTCGTCGGAGGTCGCAATGCTGGTGGTCTCGCCGTCGGAGCGGCACAGCGCGAGACGCCGGCCGCCGACGGGCCGGGGGAACAGTGCCATGCCCTTGTTCCGCGAGGCCGGGCCCGTGAGCGGCGATGCGGTGAAGACCCGCAGGTCGGGGCTGGTCAGCAGCCGTGGGGTGATCTGCCGGCCGTCGTAGGCGGTGTAGGTCGCCTGGTAGTCGACGGTCCCGTCCGGCGCGGCGAAGCGGACAAACCGCGCGTCCTCCATGCCGTTGGTCTCGGCGGCGACGGTCGGCCACAACACGCGCTGAGCCAGGGTGGCGGCCGGGGGAAACTCGACCCGCCGCAGCGACGCAGCGATCGAGCGGATCCCGGCCAGGATCCCCGGTGCCTGCGGCCGGCGGAGCAGGTCGGCGGGCACCCGGGTGAAGGCCCGTTCGAGGTCGTCTCCGGCGGCGTGAGTGTCGAGCCTGTCGAGGACCGCCCGCGTGACCTCGTCGTCGAGCCCATCTGCGGCGAGCACTGTGCGCAGCCGCCCGGGCTCCCAGCCTGCCGGCACGGCCAGCCCGGTGGTGAGCGGACCGGTGCGCGGTTCCAGGCGTACCGTCGGGCCCGGACCGACCACCCCGACGGCGAAGCCGATCGAGGACAGGTGGCCCTCGCCGATGGCACGCAGACTCAGCACCACCCGCAGCGCTCCCGGCGGGAGTCCGGACTGGTCGGGATGCGGTACGGCAGAGGGGTTGGTGACAGCGGCACCCTCCACCGCGTACTCGGCGGTGAAGCACGCACCGAGCAGCAGCATCCGTGCCGCCGACAGCTCCGCGGGTGCCCGCACCCGCGACGCCACCACCGCGGCGTGCCGCGCCAGGATGCCCTGGTAGTCGTGGTGGCGGGGGCCGAAGAGCGCCAGCAGGTGGGCGACGAGACCTGCCACCTCGTCCTCGGCCACGGCGAGCACGCGGTCCACGATTCCGGCGGCTCGGGACTGCACCTCGCCTTCCTCCTCGCCAGGAAGGAAGAGCTTCGCGATCACCCGGCTCGGGTCCACGGACAGTTCCCCGAGCGGATGCCGCGTAACCAGGCTGGCCTCTACGCTCGGTGTCGGTTCGTTCCGTCGGTCGGTTGCTTCGCGGTCATCCCGGCCCCTCGGATGCCCACTGCGCTCCCGTTCCCCGACGCTCACGGCGCCGCCAGCAGGCGGCGGGCGTGCTGGGCCGTCGAGAGCAGTGCGAGGGTGGACTCCGCTCCCTGGTTGGTGTTACGGCCGTCGGCCTCGAGACCGTCGCAGCAGCCACCGGTGGTGGTGTCGACCAGCGGCGTGGCGCTGTCGTTGTCGCCGAGGAACCATGCCTGAGCCCGGCTCAGACCGGTCAGCCACCGGGACTGGTCGGTCAGGTCATAGGCCCGGGCGCAGGCGTCGGCGAGGGCCGCCGCCTCGATGGGCTGCTGGTCGAAGCCGGGCCGGCCACCATCCCCGGCTCGACGGCCGCCCACGGGGGTCGGCGACAGCCGCCCGGCGGAGGTCTCCAGATCGAGCAGCCATGCCAGCAGCCGAAGACCGTTGGCGAGTGCCGCCTCGTCCGGCAGGCAGACACCGGCGAGGATGAGCGCTTCGGGCACGGCCGCGTTGGCGTACCGCAGGGACGGCTCCGGCCAGGGCCACGCCGGGTCGGTACCCGGCGGACCGATCACGGTGACGGCCGCGGCGAGCAGCGCCCGGGCGGGCTCGTCGTCGGGGTATGCCAGGAGCACCTCCCCGGCACCCAGCGCAGCGAACGTCATCGCCCGCGGCCAGGGGGACCGGCGCTGCGCACTGGCCCGGAACCGGGCCAGTGCCGTGACCCGCAGGTTCAGGGTGGGTGCCCGCGCTGCCGTGGTGCCAAGCCCCCACAGTGCCCGGCCCCACCAGTCGCCGAGACCGGGCTGGTCACGCCACCGCCCGTCGGTGTCACGGCGGTTGCGTACGGTACCGTCCACAGCCTGCGCCGCGGTGACGAAGGCGAGATAGCGGTTGAGGAGGCTGACCTGCTCAAGCGGCGGGTCCGGCTCGCGGGCGAGGACGACGAGCCCGCGGGCGACGTCGTCGACGCAGTACCCGTGCTCCCGGCGCGGGACCGCACCCAAGGCGTGTTCGAACAGGCCGATGTCGTCGCTGAGCCGGAACAGATGGGCGAACGAAACGACAGCGGTCACAGGGTCGCCGTCACCGCCGCCGCGGGCCGGTCGGTCATGCTGCTTCCCGTCCGGGCGCCCAGCCCGGCGGCCAACTGTCGGTAGCGGTCGGCGACCGTGGGCCACAACAGCTCGGGCGCGCGCGCGGCTGCGGCGCGGACCAGCCCCCTGGCAATGCCGTTGTCGCCGATGACGCTGCGTACCGCCGTCGCGATCGCCGCCGGATCGCGGTGCGGCACCAGCAGGCCGACGCCGTCACCGAGGAGCTCGACCGCGTGCGGGAAACGGGTGGCGACGATCGGTTTGTGCGCCGCGACCGCTTCGATGAGGACGCCGGAGGTCACCTGGTCGCGGGAGTCGTAGGGCAGCAGTATGACGTCGGCTCCGCGCACCATCTCAGCCAGCGACGCCGCGTCGAGGTAGCGGGCGTCGAACACGACCGAGCCGGACACCCCCAGCTGGCGCGCCTGCGCGGCCAAACTGTCGCGATACGCCGTTCCCTCCCGCGCGAGCACCTTGGGATGAGTCTCGCCTGCCACGAGGTAACGCGGGGCCGGGACGAGATCGGTCAGTGCGGCCATCGCGGCGATGCCCCACTCGATGCCTTTGCCCGGCCCGATCAATCCCCAGGTCAGCACCGTAGGTCGGCCGGCCCGCACCGACAGGGCCGTCCGGTTGTCGTCGGCGCCGTGCGGGATGACCGACACGGCGCGTGGGTCGACCCGGTACCCGGCGACGAGCCGGACCCGCGCCGTCTCGGTCATCACGACCACCGCGGCAGCCGCCGCGACGACCGCCTCCAGGACGTGGCGCTGGTGCCGGGTCGGGCGCACGAGCACCGTGTGCAGGACGACGATCACCGGGACGTTGAGGCCGTGGAGCACCGTGAGCACCTCGTCGCCGTCCCGGCCGCCATAGACGCCGTATTCGTGCTGCACCACCGCGACATCGAAACGGTTCAGCAGGCGCGCGGCACGTGCCGGACCGTCCCGCGTCCCGGCCACCAGCTCCCCGACCACCGCGGTCGGAGCGGTCTGCGGCGGGACGGCCGCGCCGGGACGATCGAGCAGACGCACCACCCCGCTGGACCCCCCGGCCACCGGGCCAGCCAGCTGTTTGTGAAGAGCCGCCGTGAATGTGGCGAGCCCGCACTGGGTCGGCGGATAAGTACTAAGGAAGCCGTAACGCAGGGCCACAACGGTGCCCACCTTCCGCTCGGCGCCGGCAGAGCGCCGGCGGGCACACAAGTGTCGAACCCGCCGAGATCAGCAGCCTGCCCACCGAAGCGACGAGAACGTCGAGAAAGAAAGTAACAAAAACGACGTTCCAGGCCGCAGTTCGGGCCCCGTCGTGCCAGGGGCTGGCACTCGAAATTGATGAGTGCTAACGCATGTATAGTCCTCGGCGTGCACAAAAGCAATGGGGACCCATTCGCAGTGACGTTGTCGCGGCCGCCAGAACTCACTGATTCGCCGTCGACCGCCGACCCTCGGTGACCACCGAAGAGGTCAGACTCGGATCGTCCGCCAAGGTCATCCAGGAGTCGGAGGTCTCGTCGGACGGGGTCCGGACGAGGATGGTCGCCTTGCTCGGCCCAGGGGCCCTCCCCGCGGGGCGGGCGGCCATGTCCCGTTCGGCGGGGATGCGATGATTTTCCGGCGGCTCCGGCTGGGGAGCGATTCCGATCCAGGATGCCGCGGAAATGCCCTATGGGGAATGTAGGCGTCGTGGGCCTGCCAATGTCTGGAACCTGTCGGTACAGGCTGTCATGGATTTACAGTAAAGAACCTCGCTGTCCTGATCGCGGCTCCCGGCGGAGACCTGACAACGCTATTCTTGCAATCGGTGGCGTCGCCCGGCCCGGCGCTTTTTGCGGCCAGCCCGCGCTCTTGAGATGGTGAGCGCGAGCAACGTCTCGACCAGCGTCGACGGTGCCCAGGTGCCCAGGTGCCCAGGAGGAGAGGATGATGTCAGGTATCGAAGGGAAGCTGCGCTCGCTGTTGGCGGCCGTTGCCGATGTGGAGGCCGAGCTTCGGCGGGCG
Organism: Protofrankia sp. Cas8; assembly: GCF_963555845.1. NCBI lineage: Bacteria > Bacillati > Actinomycetota > Actinomycetes > Frankiales > Frankiaceae > Protofrankia > Protofrankia sp. Cas8. The sequence goes on from NZ_CAUVXI010000020.1 coordinate 14,806, forward strand.
GTCGGCGACGAACAGTCCCAGCTGGTGAGCACCCGGCTGCGTGACAGTGTTGTCCGTCCGCTACTACAGGCGCAGCAGCGTGTGGCTGTCGGTGATGGCACAGCCAAGGGTGGAGAGACGGAATCGACGGCTCACGTCGAGCCGGCCGCGCAGAGCTCCGCACGCCAGCTGACCGACCGGCTCTGGGAGCTGGCGCGGACGGCTACCGAACGTCGGGTCCAGTACCCGGACCTGCCCGAACTCGCCGAGGCCACCGCGGCGCTGCAGGACGTCGCCCTCGCTGTGGCCGATGAGGCCTCGGCGGCGACCCGGCTGGCCGATCTGCAAACCCTTCAAGCTGGGGTGGGCCCGTCTATCCAGGCCGCCGGCAACGGCCCCTACCTGGCGACCAATGTTCGTGCCCTGTATGACTGGCTGGGTCAGCCCCTGCCGGTGCGGCCCCAGCTGGCGTTGTGCCGCTGCGGCGGTTCCCAGCGCAAGCCGCTCTGTGACGGGACGCATGCCCGCATCGGCTTCACCGACGCCACGGATCCCAAGCGTGTCCCGGACCGGCGCGACACCTATGTCGGTCAGCAGGTGACCGTCCTGGACAACCGTGGCACCTGCCAGCACTCGGGCTTCTGTACCGACAGGCTCCCAACCGTCTTCCATCGTGGCGAGGGACCCTTCGTCAGTCCCAGCGGCGGCAGGATGGACGAGATCATCCGTGCCGTCCGTGACTGCCCCTCCGGCGCCCTCAGCTATGCGATGGGTGGGGGCGAGGCACGCGACGAAGCCCGCGATGAGGTTGATTACCACGGCAGGCGCGAGCCGATGGTCGAGGTGTCGAAGGACGGCCCCTATCGGGTCATCGGTGGTATCCGGCTCGTGGCCGACGATGGCGAAGACGTGCCTCGAAACGAGGGCACTTCGCGTGAACACTATGCCCTTTGTCGTTGCGGGCACTCGCAGAACAAACCGTTCTGTAGTGGCATGCACTGGTATGTCGAGTTCCATGATCCCGTTCCTGATCCCGGTCACGAGCCCACGATCTTCGAATGGGCCGGCGGCCTCCCCGCACTCACCCGGATGACACGTCTTTTCTACGAGAAGTACGTTCCCCAGGATTCGCTGCTGGCACCGCTGTTCGCCGACATGTCGCCCGACCACCCCCAGCGGGTCGCGAAATGGCTCGGGGAAGTCTTCGGCGGGCCGAAGTGCTACAGCCAGGAGTACGGTGGCTACACTCGTATGATCTCCCAGCACCTCGGCAAGGAGCTGACCGAGGAGAAGCGGGGACGATGGGTTGCGCTTCTGTTGCAGTCCGCGCGAGAATCCCAGCTCCCCAACGACGCGGAGTTCCGCTCCGCGTTCGCCGCTTATATCGAGTGGGGCTCCAGGTTGGCGGTGGAAAACTCCCAGGCCGGCGCCAGACCCCCGGCACACATGCCAATGCCGAACTGGAACTGGGACACCGCGGCCGGGGCGCCCGGGTCCCGGATATCGGCATTCGCTCCGCCGACACAGACAGAACAGCCGGAAATCACGCTGCCTGCCGTCGATGAGGCGGTGCGATTCAACGACCATGTCAAGCAGCTCTTCCGCGACCGTGACCACCAGTCGATGAGGTTTGTCTTCGATCTTTGGTCCCACGACGATGTCAGCCGGTACTCGGCCGCTATCCTCGGTCGGCTTCAGGACGGGACGATGCCCTGCGACGGCGCCTGGCCACAAGAGAAGATCGATGTCTTTCGGCGATGGATTGACGGCGGCATGCCTGAATGAACGTCTCCGACGTCAAGAGAACGATCGTTTCCGGATGCACGCCGGGGTGCCCGGGGCGGTAGCGTTCCACCCGTTTCTCCTGGAGATGCATGCTATCTCCAGGAGAAACACCGTGGTTGAACACGTGGGTTCGAACCTCGGGTCAAGGACGGCCGTCTGCGTTGCGCCGCGTAGTACCGGGAATGTGGTTACCGACTACTGCTTGCGGTGACACGGCGATGCGGTGGGAGAGCAGTTCGTCGCGGCGCGCTCGATGAACTGGGCGACCTGTCCGGCGTGGCTGACAAGGGACGCGTGGCTGGACTCCAAGGTGAGCGTATGCGAGCCGGTGGGGTCGAGTCTGCCAGCCATGATTTTTTGTGCCGCAGGGTTGATCAGCCGGTCCTCCGCGGAGATTTGGTACCAGCTCGGGACCTGCTTCCAGGCCGGAGTTCCCTGTAGAGGAGCGGTCGTTGCGGACGCGTTCAGGGGAGTCTGGGCGGCGGCGAGTATGGCGGCCTCCACCCGCGAACAGTCGGCGCAGAAGTCGTCGCGGAACCTGTTCTCCCGAATCATGAGGAACGGAGCGTTGTTCGCACCGACGTTCGGCAGATCGATCGGCACGGCGTCGGCTTGTGAGGGCAGGAGTGGAGCGAGCGTGTTGTTGATGTAGTTCAGCGTCTCACCCGTGTCGGGAGCGAATGCCGCGAGGTAGACGAGGCCGACGACGTTCGCGGCGCCCTCCGCAGCCTGGCTGATCACCGCGCCGCCATAGGAATGCGCCGCGATCAGCGTCGGACCGTGAAGCACACGAAGGTCACGTTGGACGACTGCGACATCGTCGGCAAAAGATGTGTTGGGGGTCTGGCTGGCGGTTACGTGGTAGCCGTCGCGTTGGAGTCTGGCGATGACGTTGCTCCAGCTTGATCCGTCGGCAAAAGCACCATGCACGAGGAGCACGTTCGGTTTTGTACTGAGGCCGTCGGCGGCACCGGCGGCCTCGGGCACCATGGCGAGACCACCGATGGTGAGGGCCACCGCTCCGACAAGGGTTATGGCTGCCCGACCAGGGCGTCGGGTGAGGGACACGCGCATATTGCGCTCCTTGGCATAGGAATCGGCTTTGTGAGGTTGCCCGGCGGCCAGACACGCAAGCGGATTTCGCGGCTTCGCGGTGGAACGACACAGGAAAGTATGCCTCGACCGGCAAAAAGTGCCAAGCAGGCCATCAGTCAATTCTTTCACAGCCCCCTTTTCCGTTTGTGTTCGGTCCGGGTGATGTTGATTGACCTGGCCACCGTACCTGTTTTGCAATGCATCCGCTGTTGCTGACAACAGATTGCGGCATTCGCCGCCTGCATTTTCTTGGTTTGCCCTGAGCGGAGCCGATCCGACTGTTGCGCCGCATACACGGCACTGAAATCGCGCGGGTTCGACGAATACCCGTGACGCGCCGACCAGTGCGGTTCCACCTCTACGGCTGCCCCCCGGAACTCGTCCTGGCAGACCTGCTCGGGGTACTCAGTGACGACGAGGAGGGCCGGCCGAGGCGGCGCAGCTCGGTGCGCTCGCAGGTCGGTGCGCTCGCAGGTCGGTCACGGGGTGGGTGCGTAGGCTGGCTGCCAGGGCACGGACGCTGCGTGCCCGGTCGGACCGGAAGATTTGATGAGCAGTGTGGCGGCGGTCGCGACATGCAGCGCGACGACGAACGCCGGGCAGGGCGACTGTTCGTGGCTGGAGTCCGCGATGGGAAGGTCGGATGGTGAGGGTTGCATGGTCGACCGGGCCTGGCCGGCCAAGCCGGCCAGGCCGGTCCGGTTCGCAGGTGTGAGCGGCGGGGGCTAGCCGATGCGGATAAGTGTCTACCTGGCGTTGGCCGCGTCGGTTCTGCTCACGGTGGTCGCTCCGGCCGCGGGCCGCCGGCTGCCACCGGGGCGGGCCGCGGTCGTTCTGGCCGTGGCGGCGGTCACCGCCGGTTGTGGATGGGCGTGGGATCTCGCTCTGCTGGCATGGACGTTGATCGGACAGTTGGGGGTGGTCCGGCGATTTGGACATTGGTCCGGTCCGGTTCTGGCCGCTCATGATCCGGTGTCGCCGGTCACCGCCGGCGTCGCTGTCGTTCTGGTCTGTGTCGTAGGGGCCACGACGGCGGTTTCCGCTCTGCGCTGCGGCCGGGATGTGACCTGGCTGCTGCGTACCACACGCCGTGCCCCCGTGGTTGCCGCTGGAGGTCTAGTTGTCGTCGATGATCCGGCGCCGGCGGCACTCGCTCTGCCGGGGCGACCGGGCCGGGTGTTGGTGACCTCGTCGTTGTTGCGTGCTTTGTCCACGGCTGAGCGGCGGGTCCTGTTCGCGCACGAGCAGTCACATCTTCGGCATGCTCATTTGGGTTACCGGCTGGTGGTTCGTCTTGCTGCCGGCCTGAACCCCCTCCTGTGGCCGATGGTTGCTGATTGTGACTATATCCTGGAGCGGTGGGCGGACGAGGATGCCGCGATCGCGGTTGCTGATCGTAGTCTCGCGGCGGCGGCGCTGGCGCGTGCTGCTCTCGCCACTACGGAGAGCAGCACTGGCACGGCCAGGTCGGGCACGGCACCGTCGCCGGGCGCGGCCGGCCCAGCGATGTTGGCGTTTCACGAGCATGCGGTGACCCGTCGGGTTGCCGCGCTTCTTGGTCCACCTCCACCGTCGCGGTGGCTACCGGCCGTGGGCCCGGCTGTTCTCGGGCTGATCGCCGCGGTGTGCGCTGTTGAAGCCGGTCGCGAGATCGACCGGATGTTCGATCTCGCCCTGTACGTCTGGCATCGATGACCATGCCATCGATGACCATGCCCTTGATGGCCGTACCCTTGATGGCCATACCCTTGATGACTATGGCCCCGACAATCACGGCCCCGATGAGTATGGCCCCGATCATCGTGGCGGCAACGCTCACCGCGACGCCGGGTACGACTCTGCTCCACCACCTGTTGGTCCTACCCGCACCGGCCGTCTACGCCATCGTCGGTGCCCTTGCTTTTGCCGAGGCCGCGCTCTTCGTTGGATTCGTGCTGCCCGGCGAGACCGCGGTGGTACTCGGTGGGGTGCTGGCGAGCCAGCATGTGGTCAACCTCGGCGGCATGGTCGCGGTTGTGATCGCCGCGGCTATCCTCGGTGACTCGGTCGGCTACGAGGTGGGTAGACACTTCGGCGAACGGATCCTGGCCCTGCCGTTCCTACGGCACCGCCGCCCGGCGATAGACCGTGCCCGGGACTACCTTCGGACCCGTGGCGGGCGGGCGGTGTTCGTCGGCCGTTTCACCGCGTTCCTGCGCGCGGTCATGCCCGGCCTGGCCGGTCTGTCCCAGCTGCCCTACCGCCGATTCCTCGTCTTCAACGCGGCCGGCGGTATTGTCTGGGGAACTGGGTTCACCCTGCTGGGCTACGTCGCCGGCGCGTCCTATGCCAGCGTCGAGAAGGCGGCCGGATGGGCCTCCACCGGCTTGCTCGCCGTGTTTGCCAGCGGCCTGCTCGCCGTGCACCTCTACCGCCGCCGGCACAATGGTGTCACCGACGACCAGCCCGACGTGTCACCCCCGGGATAGAACCGGTGACGGGTCGTCGAGAAACGGGTACAACGAGCACAGCGGGCAGCTCAGCGCAGGATGCCGGTGTGACCGAGCGAGTAACGGCCCGGTTGAGGCCAGACACAGGCACCATGCGGCCCCGGACCAACCTTGATCCGTGCCATTAGGCTCCCGTCCCTGGTCGAAATCGCGTAGACCTCGCTGTTGTAGCGTCCGCTCAGCCACAACACCGACCCGTCCGCGGATACCCCACCCATATCCGGGCTTCCGCCGCCGGGGATCTGCCATTTCTGCCGGACCTGACGGGTCGCGAAGTCGACGAGGGAGATAGAGCCTTCGCCGCGGTTCGACACGTACATCACGGTCGCGTCCCGACTCGGGTACAACCCGTGTGCGCCCTGGCCGGTCGGCAGAAAACCGATTTTCTGGAACCGTATCGGGTCGACGAGGTGAAGACCGTTCGACATCATGTCCGCGACGTAGAGTACCTCACCTCGGGGATCAAGCTTGATATCCTGTGGCATGCCGCCGACGGTCAGGTAGCCTACGACCGAGAGCGTCCGCAGGTCGACTTTGACCAGCTTGCCGGAAAATTCGCAGGTGGCAACCAGGAACGAGTTGTCTGCGGCGAAGTCGATGTGGTCGACGCCGGCACAGTCGACCGGTAGACGCATCCGCGGCTGCCAGGTGTGCGGGTCGTAGAAGTCCAGCCGTCGAAGCGCTTCGGCGACGACAATCGCATACCTGCCGTCCGGGGTGAAGTACATGTTGTACGGGTCCGCGACCGCAATATTTGGTCCTTTGACCGTTCCGGTGGCTGGGTCGATCGGGGTGAGGCTGTTCCCCAGGTCGTTGGTCACGTACAATGTCGACAGGTCCCAGGACGGTACGACATGCTGTGGATTACGGCCGACCACAAAACTATTGGTCACCTTGAAGGTCGCCGGGTCGATGACGTCGACGGTGTTGCTGTCGCTGTTCGGGACATAGATCAGCGGTTTCGCGCCCCGAACGGCCGGGCTGAGCTGATTTGCCCCGTCAAAGGCATACACATTCGCCCCCGTCGGGGCGCTGGTTCCCCCGGTCGGCGCTGTCTGCGGTGCTGGGCCGTCCGCCGCCGTTCCCGGAGCCTTCGTCGGTGTCGACGCTGGTGGTCCGGCCGGTGTGCTTCCCTCGCTACAGGCGGCAACAACGGCAATCCACAACAAGGCAATAATTGCCAGGCGCAATGCGCGCGGCACTCGGGCCTCGTCATATGTCTGCACAGGCATGCTCCGATTTGGGACGAGATCCGCGGCACCGGGTGTCGTGGCGTCCGTGCGAGTGATACCCGGCGACCCGTCCACCACACGTCCCGTCATCTCAGTCCGGCTCGGTCAGGTATTCGGTCAGGTCGGCAGCGCGACCCACCCCCGGTACCGCATGTACATGGGCCAACGGATGTGTGATCATGATTTCTCCTGCACGCCCGGAGGTCCCGAGCAGCCTAACGGCCTGATCGGGGGCGCCACGATCGAGGGGCTCACCACCGACGGGCCCCGCCACCGACGGGTGCCAAGGATTAGGTCCGATACTGCCCCCAGCTCGGTCGAGGGTGCTCTCGTGGCAGCCCAGCGCCTGTCCGATCTGAATACATGGTGTCAGTTTGGTCGTACGACTGCGGCGGTGCCATAGGCGACGATCTCCGCCAGGCCGTTGCCGACATCGGAGGAGTCGAAGCGGACGCCGAGAACGGCGTTGCCACCCAGTTCACGCGTATGTGCGACCAACCGCTCCAGCGCGGTGCGGCGTGCCGCGTCCACGACCTCGGTGTACTGCGGTACTTCGCCGGCGCGAAGCGCCCGTAACCCGCCGGAGATGCCCTTGATCGCACCGACGCTGCGGACGATCAGGCCCCAGCACAGGCCCAGGGTCCGCTCGACGGTAAAGCCGGGAAGATCGAATGTGGTGGAGATCGGCAGATCGATGATCGAATCTTGCGAGGGTTGCGTCATGCGGACATCTTGGCATCCTGAACGGTTTCAGAGCGCCCGACACTAGGGCGTGGATCAAGGAGTGGGGCTGGGGTGCGTAGATCGCGAGGCGGGGGAGGGATGCGGCCCGATCGGCCTACCGTGACCGATCCGCGCCCTACCCGCCGCTGCGGGCCAGCCGGTCAGACGTCGAGGCCGTATTCGCGCGCGATGCCTGTCAGACCGGTGACCCGGCCTTCGCCGAGTGCGTGGAACGTCCAGCCGGCGCCGTCACGGACGACTTCTCCGAACAGCATCGCGGTCTCGGTGGCAGCCTGGGTCGTCAGGTCATAGCGGGCGACCTGGGTGCCACTGTCCGTCTCGAGGACGCGGATGTAGGCGTTGCGGACATTGCCGAAGTTCTGTTGCCGGTCTTCGGCGTGGTAGATGCTCACGGGGAAGACGATCCGGGTGATACTGCGGGACAGCCGGTCGAGACGGATGTCGATCTGCTCGTCGTCGGTGCTTTCGCCGGATCCGTCGCCGTCAGCCTCGCCGGTCAGGTTGTCGCCCCGGTGGACGATTTCACTCAGTGGGCTTGACAGGTTGTTGAAATACACGAAGAAGTCCCGTGACGGTGCCCGGCCGTCCGCGGTCAGTGCGATAGCGCTGGCGTCCAGATCGAACTCGGTCGATCCGGTGAGATCCGGATCCCAACCCAGACCGACCGTGATGTGGGTGAGCCCGGTTCCCTTCGAAAGCAGGGCAACCCCGGCGCCACTGCGTCCCCCGATGTCCACAGATTCCTCACCCTCCAGCGGTGTCCGCCGTCCCTGTGGTAACAGAATCACTATGTGCATAGTGCGCGGTCACGAGGCTGTCCGGAATGTGACATGCGTCCCACGGCTGATGTTCCGGGTGTGTCGGGGGCCCAGCGCACCTCGCTCCGCCCGCTGTCGTCACGCGTGGGGGCCGGGGGTGACCGGGGCGAGATCCGTCGGCGCGCCCTCGGCCTGGGCCGCCGCTGCGATCATCCAGCGGGCTTGATCCATTTTCCTCGATGGCGGCGAGGTCGGCGTTGTGTCAGGGTGAGGGTGACGCGGCAGAGCGCTGTCGGGTGATGTGGAAAAGCCGCTCGTGCGGTGCGAACATGATGTATTCGATCAGCACTGCGGGGCCGCGGTGCTGTTTTTCCAGCGCCAGAGGCGGATATCAACAATTCGGACGGCCTGTCGTCGCGCCCAACGCCTGGAGGAATGGTGTTCGACAGACTCGGCGGGGCCGTCGTCGCCCATCCGTGGCGTATCATAGTGGCGTGGGTCGCGGTTGCCGCCTTCATCATAATTCCGTCGCCGAGTCTGACCAGGTTCACATCCAACAACAACTCGTCGTTTCTGCCCGGCTCCTACCAGTCCGTCCAGGCGGAGAACGTGGCTCAGGAGAACTTTCCTGCGGTGGCCGGCGCAAGCGGGCTCATCGTGGTGAATCGCACCGACAGCGGCGTGCTCACCACGTCCGACCAGCAGAAGATCTCGGCACTTGCCGCGTCCCTCAGCGGGGCTCATATCCCTGCGGTGACCTCGGTCACGACCTCGGCGTCCCACCTTTCCGGGGACGGGAAGGTCCAACTCGTCCAGGTCGTCTTCGCCGGCCAGCCCGGCGACCAGGGCCCGAACGCGGCCGTCCCCGACGTGCGGGATCGTACAACGGACTTCCTCGCCGGATTGGGGCTACAGGGTGGCCTCACCGGCAATGCAGCGATCAGTGTCGACAGTACGAATGCTTTTCGGAATGCCGAGAAAATCATCACCGTCGCAACCGTGGTTCTGATTCTCCTACTGCTCGGATTCGTGTTCCGCAGCCCGATTATCGCGGTTCTACCGATAGCGATCATCGGTATCGTCCATCAGATGGCGGAGGCCGTCACCGCGGACCTGGCGGATTGGCTCGGCTTCGTGGTGGGGCCCGAGCTCGCACCGTTGTTGTTGGTGGTGATGTTCGGAGTCGGTACGGACTACATCGTTTTCCTCCTGTTCCGTCATCGGGAGCGTGTTTCCAAGGGTGACGGCGCGCTCGCCAGCCTCCGCTATTCGGTGGTCCGGGTCGGTGAGGTCATCACATCGGCGGCGGCCACCGTGATGGCCGCGTTCGCCGCACTACTGGTCGCCAGCCTGGAGTCGCTCCGAACGCTGGCACCCGGCCTCATCGTGGGGGTCGCGCTGATGCTGTTGGCAGCACTGACCCTGGTGCCGGCCATCATGAGCATCCTCGGGCTTCACCTGTTCTGGCCCGCGTATCCGAAGCCGGCGGATGAGGGACACCGCACCCGTTCAGAGCGGATCGGTGGGCGGGTGGCCAGGCATCCGGCTGTGGTCCTCGGAGTCAGTGGTGGGGCGCTCATTGCGCTGGCGTTCGGGACGCTTGGCTACAAAACCACCTACAACCAGCTGGCTGAGCTGCCGTCCAACACGCCCTCCCAGCAGGCGTACGACACCATGGCGGCGGCATTTCCAGCTGGGTATCTTGGACCAACCCAGGTCTTTGTGACCTCGCCGGCGCCGCCTGCCCATACCGAGGTGAACGCCCTTTCAGCAGCGCTGGCAAGGACCACCGGCGTCGCGACCGTCGTGCCGCCCCAGTACACCCCGAACGGCGGGGCTGCGATGATTCAGGTGCTCCTGACGGACGATCCGTACTCGATCTCCGCCATCGACAACGTGGCGGGTCCGGTCCGGACCACGGCGAACGGGTCGATCCCCGGCGCGACGGTGCTGGTGGGCGGGACGACGTCACAGCTGGTCGATGTCCGTGCCGCGCTGCGTAACGACATGAAGCATGTCTTTCCACTGGCGCTGGTAGCGGTAGCGATCATTCTCGCTCTTCTGCTCCGGACGATCGTGGCCCCGATCTATCTCCTTGCCGGCGTCATCATCACCTATGCGGCGACGCTCGGGACCATTGTGCTCGTCTTCCTGGACGGGTTCGGTTTCACTGGGCTCGACTTCACGATACCGATCATCGTCTACCTGTTTGTGATGGCGATCGGAACCGATTACAATATATTGATTGCATCGCGCCTGCGGGAAGAATTCAATGCAGGTGAAGAACCCAGGAGCGCAGCCCGCCTCGCCATCGAGCACGGGGCACCCGCCGTGTCGGCCGCCGCTCTCGTCCTGGCCGGCACATTCGCCTCGTTGCTCCTGACCGGGATTCAGCTGCTGGAGGAAATCGGTTTGGCCGTCGCCCTGGGCGTGCTGTTGGCCGCAAACGTCCTAGCCACCAGAATCGTGCCCACTCTGGCAGCACTGCGAGGATGGCACTTCTGGTGGCCACACAAGCTACACACACGTACAGCCACGGCCAGGGATGATCCTTTGTCAGCGAAGGAACTGTCCGGCGGGAAACGCTAGTGCGCTGGGCGGCAGCTGGCTCCATCGGGCAGCAGTCGACGTCCCGGAGCCGTCGTGATGATGTTGATCGGTATCCTCTCCGTGCCCGAAAAGTACGCCTTGATCGCCTCGTATGTCAAGTACGTCCCCGTGTAGCACATTTATTGTCACATCCGCCCGATGTCGGATCCGGTTGCGGGCCCGATCGGTGTGGGTGTCGCACCCGATCACCTTCGGACAAAGGTGCCTCTCCGCGCCGGGTCTGGTAGGGTTCGTAGAGTACTCGGCGGTGACGCAGGGTTGCGCCCGTACGAGCTTACCCGTAGAAGCTTACATTGGGTCGAAGTTGGGCTAGGCTGGGAGTCACGCTAGCGCAGAGCTGCGCGAGTGCAGAGTCGTCGTCGAAGGTGACGGGCGCAGGCCCGTGCCGGGCGGTTACGGATAGAAAACTAGAAGTCTCTGTCCTGCTGGCAGGTTGTTCTTGGCGTTCTCGCTGCGGAGATGGCTGCGCGAGTGGTGCCTGTACGCCGGGCGCTCTTAAAGCCGTTCCACTTTTGACCGGCATGAGATTCGGATGAGATGGAGTACGCCTATGGCATCACGGTCGCTTTTTTCGTCACCACAGCCCGCTATCGAGTCCAGGACGTGGCAGCGTCCAGCGGGAGCTGGTCTGCCGCTGTTTCAGGAGCCGGTGTACCCGCCGGGGACGTTCGGGCCCGGCGGCGGACCGGACGGCCATGAACCGCATGGCAATGCATCGGACGGTGACACACCGTACGTTGACGCACCGTACGTTGACGCACCCCACAGCCAGGCGCCGCCCGTGCTCACGACTTCTGTGGACGCGGCTCCGCATTCGCGTGTAGTGGGAAAGGGCCCGGGGAAGCGCCCGACGGCTTCGCGAACGGCTCATAGCGGCCGAACAGCTCGCACCCGCCGATCGTGACGGTGGACCGTGCGGTCGTGGCGCCGCACGACGCGTGAGCGCGGTGACGCGAATCCGGCGGGGTTCGGGTGCCTGCGGGGTGGTCCCCCGATAGGGCTGCCGGGCGCGCGACATCCGTGCCGAAAGCGCTACCAAGCGAAACGCAGACCAAACTGACTCCCAATGGCGTGTGCGGATCCGCCCACGATGGACAGCGGAAAGCCGTTGGTCAGGAGTTCCACCGGATTTTCTCAGCAAATACCAAGACTCCTCCGCGAAGCTGAGGGACAGTGATCGAGATCGGCGCCAAGGCGTGCCCATCCCGACACGCGTAGGCGGGTCGCCTCACCCGCCGGGGCTTTCGGAGGAGTGGATGCACGTACGGCGCGCGCGCCCGCAGATCGGACGCAAAACGCTTGCCTTGGGGGCGGTGGTTGCCGTCGTCATCGTCGCAGGTTCGATTGCGGTCGGTGTGGCTGTCTGGCCGTCGGCCACCGCTAGTAGTCCACGTCAGGTGGCGGCTAGCTTCGGGACGATCCGACAGGCGGTTTCGGCTACCGGTGTCATCCAGGCCGCCCACGAGGCGGACCTGACCTTTGGCGTATCAGGTAAGGTCACCGCAGTTTCGGTCACGGTCGGTCAGCAGGTTACGGCGGGGCAGGCGCTAGCCACCGTCGACTCGGCCGCCCTGGCGGCATCGGTCGCGCAGGCCCAGGCCAGTGTGGCCACCAGTCAGTCCCGCCTGTCCGCGGACCAGACCGCCGGGGCGTCGGACGCCCAGCTGAACGCGGACAACCAGACGATCACGGCCGCACAGGACGGGCTGGGCGCGGCGCAACGGTCGCTGGCACAGGCGATCCTGACATCGCCGATCGCCGGTACTGTCGCGGCCGTCAACCTGACGGTCGGCCAACAGGTCTCCGGTGGTGGCACTACCGCGTCCGGCGGCGGAAGCGGCGGGGGCGGCGGAAGCGGCGGGTCGACGTCGGGCTCGGCCTCGACCACATCGACGTCGGCGTCGTCCGCTCAGGTAGTGGTGGTCGGTTCCGATGGTTACAAGATCACCACAACTGTCGACGACACTCAGATCGGCCAGATCAAGAGTGGTAACCAGTCGGTCATCACGCCGAACGGCGCCACCACCACGGTATTCGGGACGGTGGCCACGGTCGGACTGCTACCGACCCAGAGCTCGGGGGTGGCGACCTACCCGGTCATCATTGACGTCACCGGGACCCCGGCCGGGTTGCACCTCGGAGCGAGCGCCCAGGTGCAGATCATCGTCCGGCAGCTGACCGACGTCCTGACCGTACCGACCGCGGCGCTGCACTACACCGGATCCCAGGCACAGGTGTACGAGCTGACCGGGAGCAAGCAGACGCCCCGGGCGGTCACCGTGGGCGTGAGCTCAGGCGGAGTCACACAGATCACCGACGGGCTGGGCGCCGGGGACATGGTGGTGCTACCGGACTCGGCTCCGACGGGACGGGTGCGCGGCGGGACGGGGACTCCGACCGGCGGCACCGGTGGTGGCTTTGGCGGTGGCGGCTTCGGCGGCGGCGGCGCACGCGGTGGCGGGGTGGGCTGAGCCATGGCCCGGACCGAGTCGCCTGTGAGCCAGCAGCCCGCCGGACGCCAGCCTGTCATCCAACTGGATGGTGTTCGCAAGACCTACCGCACCGGCGCTCTCGATGTTGAGGCATTACGGGGTGTGAACCTGCGCATCGCTGAAGGTGAATTCATTGCAATCATGGGTCCGTCGGGGTCGGGAAAGTCGACCTTGATGCACATCCTCGGGTGCCTCGACGTGCCCACCGCCGGCAGCTACCACCTTGCCGGCGAGGATGTCAGTCGGATGTCCGAGGATGATCTTGCCGAGATCCGTAACCGGCGGATCGGCTTCGTCTTTCAGCAGTTCAACCTGCTTCCGTCGCTGTCGGCATGGCGCAACGTGGAACTGCCGTTGTGCTATGCCGGGACGGGTCGGGCGGAGCGCCGCGACCGGGCGATCGACGCGTTGGCGAAGGTCGGTCTGGTGGACAGGACGACCCACCGTCCCAACGAGCTGTCCGGCGGGCAGCAGCAACGGGTCGCCATCGCCCGTGCGCTGGTCACCGACCCGGCGCTGATCCTTGCCGACGAACCGACCGGCAACCTCGACAGTGTGTCCACGGGGGATGTGCTCAGTCTGCTGAGCGACCTGCACGCCGCCGGTCGCACGATCGTGCTCATCACCCACGAACCCGACGTCGCCGCTACCGCCGGCCGGGTGGTACGGATCCGCGACGGTGACATCCAGGATGACACGGGGCCGGGACCCCGAGCGACGACCGGACCCCGAGCGGACACCGGGTTCGGGAGCGGGGACACCGCCGGTTCGACCCCGCTCGCCTGGGAGGTGCGCAGGTGAGCTGGGCGGAGACACTGCGAATCGGCCTGGATGCGGTGCGTACGCACCGTTCGCGTTCGGCCCTGACCGTGCTCGGCATCCTCATCGGCATTGCCGCCGTCATCCTCACCGTCGGACTCGGTGAGGGTGCCCAGGGTCAGGTCCGTGACCAGATCAACTCTTTGGGCAGCAACCTGCTCGTCGTCTCGCCGGGTAGCACCACCAGCAGTACCGGCGTCCGCGGCGGCTTCGGTTCGGCCTCGACGCTGACCGTGCAGGACGCCGAGGCCCTCGCATCCAAGGACGTCGCCCCGGACATCGCCGCGGTCGCGCCGGCCAGCCAGCGCAGTCTGTCGCTGACGGCCGGGACGTCGAACTGGACCACCACTGTCGTCGGAACGACACCTGACTGGTTGTCGGTCCGGGCGCGCAAGATCGACGCTGGTCGGTTCATCACCAGCCAGGACGTGACCAGCCATGCCGCGGTCGTCGTGCTCGCGGCCACCACGGCCGAGCAGCTGTTCGGTGGCCGCAGCCCGATCGGCGCGACCGTAACGGTGTCCGCGGTTCCAATGCAGGTGGTGGGTACTCTCACCGCCGTTGGGTCCTCCGCCACGGCCAACGAGGACGATCAGGCCGTGCTCCCGATCAGCACTGCGGCCAACCGTCTGTTCGGGGGTACGACGCGTACCTCCGTGCAGAGCATCTATCTGGAGGCGTCGTCGTCGAAGACGCTGTCCGCCGCCTACCAGGAAGCAAGTAGCGAACTGCTCGCCCTGCACCACATCGCCACGCCCACCGGTGCCGACTTCACCATAGCCAGCCAGCAGTCCATCCTGTCCGCCGCCACCTCGGTGGACCGCACCCTCACCGTGCTGCTAGGCGGTATCGCCGCGATCTCGCTGCTCGTCGGCGGCATCGGCGTCATGAACATCATGCTCGTTTCCGTCACGGAACGCATTCGGGAGATCGGCCTGCGCAAGGCGCTCGGGGCGCCACCTCGGGTGATCAGACGTCAGTTCCTGGTGGAGGCGTCTGTCCTCGGTCTGACCGGCGGCCTGGCCGGTGCCGCGCTCGGGTTGGTGGGGGCCGCGGTGCTCCCACACGTGATCTCCCAACGCATCGACATATCACTTCCGGCAATCTTTGGCGCGATCATCGTCGCGGTGGGGATCGGAGTCGGGTTCGGTGTCTACCCCGCCAGCCGAGCCGCCCGGCTGGCCCCCATCGACGCGCTGCGCAGCGAATGATGATCCTTCGGTCTCCGGCCCAGCCCTGCATCCAGGGCCACGATCAGGAAAACGAGCCCACCGTGTCCGAGCCGTATGTGTCCGAGCCGTGTGTGTCCGAGCGCACCGTGTCCGAGAGCTCCATGCCTGCGCAGGACATGCCCATGCGAGCGGGCGTCGCAGCCCGTCCGGTCCGGTCCGCAGCTCGACCCTTAGCTGTCGGGGGACGGCAGCTGAGCCTGCTGTCGCTGGCGGCTGTCGTCGCCGTGGCCGCAGTCGTCCTGGCTGCGTGCGGTGGGGGCTCGGGCGCTACCACCACTGCGGGCGGGCCGACGCAGGACCCGGGGACGAGTTCCACGCCGTCCGGCCCGCCGGGCGTCACAGGGACGGCCGCGGCGGTGACCGACACGGCGATCCAGGTCCAGAATCCGTCGGTAGGCCAGGTCACCGTCAACTTCAACAGTTCCACCGCTTTCACCCAGACCGAACAGACGACCGCCGCCAGCCTGGTGGTCGGCGACTGCGTCGTGGTGACCACGGGTGCGGGAACAGGAGCGTCGCAACCAGCTGCCACCGACGGCCCGATCGCCGCGCAGAACATTATGATCAGTAAGCCGGATGCGGGTGGGTGCACCGCCAACGGCGCGTTCCGCGGTGGTTTCGGCGGCGGTGCACGCCCCTCGGGCGTCCCGAATCCCTCGGGCAGCCCCCGGCCGCAGCGCACGCCGGGCGCCGGTGGACAGGGTCGCTTCGGCGCCGTCATCGGCACGGTCACCTCGAAGTCCGACACGACTTTCGTGGTGGCGACGATCGCCCGCGGGAACAGCCCGGCCACGACGAGAACGGTCACGACGAGCGCCTCGACCGGCTACGACCAGACCGTCCCGGCGTCGTCCGCGGTGTTGAAGGTCGGCGAGTGCGTCACCGCGGTGGGTCCGGCCGACAGCACCGGGGCGGTGACAGCGACGTCGATCAGCATCCGGCAGGCGGGGCCCGACGGATGTACCAGCGGTTTCCGCCGGTCGACCAACGCCGAGGGGTCCGCCAATGGCTGACCGGACGTCTCGGGCCCGGCGACACCGGGTCCGCCGCTGGGTGACGGTGGCCGTCACCATCGCTGTCCTGGGAGGGGCCGGCGGGGGTGTCCTTGTCGCCACAGCCGCTGGCGGGCCGTCCTACCGGACCACCGTGGTCAGCCGCCGCACCGTCGAGGCGACGTTGAATTCCATCGGCAGTGTGACGCCTGTGAGCCAGGCGTCGGTGAGCTTTCCCGTTTCCGGGCGGGTGGCGCAGGTTCCCGTGGCTGTCGGCCAGCATGTGACGACCGGTGACGTCCTGGCCGAGCTCGACACGTCATCTCTTGCCTCGTCCCTGGACAATGCCCGTGCGACGCTCACGTCGGCGCAGGCGAAACTCGCGGCGGACCAGGCCAGCCAGACCGGCGGTACGGCCTCGGCCTCGGCCTCGACCTCGACGTCTCTGTCAACCGGCAGTGGTTCCGGCGTGGTGGGCGGCGCGGCATTTGTCAGGTCGCGCCAGGCGGGCACGCCGAGCCCGAGTCATGTCGCGGTGGAGCTGATCGTGTCCGGCGAACCGTGGGTCGGTGCGTCCGGTGGCGGACCTGCTGGGCAGGGTGTCGCGGCGGCGGACGTTGTCAAGCAACGTCAGCAGCAGCTGCTGGCTGACCAGCATGCCGCCGACACGGTCCTGTACCAGACCCAGGCCGATCTGGCGCATGAGCAGGTGGTCTGTCGGGCGTTTCTGAACAGCCTCGCTCGGGCTCCGAGCGCCACCCAGACGCAGACGACGCAGACGACGCAGACGACGCAGACACAGGCGCAGGACCCGGCCTCGACCGGCGGAACGGCGCCCGACGGTACGGACTGCTCGGCGTTGCTCAAGAATGTCCTCGCCGAGCAGGAGACCCTCAACAATGATCTACGCGCCGTAGCCGCGGATGAGGCGGCCCTCGATGCCGCGGTCGCGCAGCTACTGGCCCAGTCTCCGGGGCAGCAAGCGGGCACGGGCCCGGGCCAACCGTCGCCAAGCCCGTCCGGTACCGGAACGGGAACCGGGGCCGGGGCCGGGGCCGAGCAGCACGCCGGCAGTAGCACCGGTAATTCCGGTAATTCCGGCGGCGGGACCACCCACGGCGGCACGTCAGCGGGTCGTACGTCAGCGGGTGGTACGGCAGCGGGAGGTAGGGCTGCGGGTGGCTCCACGACAGCGTCAGGTACCTCCCGGGCACCTGCTTCGGCGGCCCAGATCGCTGCCGACCAGGCTTCGGTCGACGCTGCCAACGCCATGGTTCCAGTGGCCCAGCAGAGCCTGGACCAGGCGCGGCTCATCAGCCCGATCAGCGGTCTCGTGGCCGCCGTCAATGTCACGTCCGGTCAGTCCGTGACCGCAGGGTCGAGCACAGCAGCGATTGTCGTGGTGAATCCGGGTTCCATGGAGGTTATGACGACGGTCAGCGACAGCAACGTCGCCGCGGTGAAGGTTGGTGCGAAGGTCACCGTGACCCCGAACGGTACCGACTCGCCGACGGCGGGCACCGTCGTGGCAATCGGCCTGCTTCCGGCAGCGTCCACGACATCCACCGGGACGGCATCCACCGGGACGGCATCGTCCGGATCGTCGAGCGGGGTGGCCTATCCGGTGACCATCGGCCTCAACGGCGGCGGTGGAGCGCTGTTTGCCGGCTCCGGGGCGGCTGTGTCCATCGTCGTCTCCAGTGCCGCGCACGCGCTGGCCGTGCCCACGTCAGCCGTTCGTACCCTCGGTAACCGTCATGTCGTGTCCGTGCTGCGAGACACCAAGCTGACCAGTCTGGCGGTTGAGGTGGGCGCGGTGGGTATGACCTTCACCCAGGTGACATCCGGCCTGTCCGAGGGGGACCAGGTCGTTCTGGCAGATCTCAATGCCCCGCTACCCACGAGTAACACTACCTTGCGCGGCATCGGGGGCGGTGGTTTCGGTGGCGGTGGTTTCGGTGGAGCCGGCGGTGGCGGTGGCGTCGTCGGTGGAGGTGGCCGGAACGGGTAGTGGCGAAACGTCGGACCCCAGCGGCGAGTATCGCTCGCGCAGGTGGCTGGAGCGCAGCTCGTGAACGCGCCAGCCACGTGGCTTGCCGGTGGGTCCTACCTCGCCGGTGGCCAGGGTGAACGCTCCGTCGAACAGTCCGTAGCGGCGGACCACGCCATGCGGGTCCCCGCTTACCACGAGTGCGGCAAGATGCGCCCACCGTGGGTCGTCCCTGCCGACCGGTTCCAGCCGTCCGGCCTCGCGCAGCATGTGCTCCGGCGTGCCTGCCGGGTGCACGGCCACATACAGAAACACTCCGGCTTCGGGTGCGGCGGGGAACAACACGATGTCAGCGGGGCCCAGCGCGGCGGCGATCTGCGCGATGAGGGCGCTCGTGTCCACCACCGTGCCATTCGGGGCCTTCACCAGGGACTGCACCCGCCCCAGTAGGACGATCTCGCCGTTGTCCCGGATGAGGGCACGGTCGCCGGTGTGTAGCCAGCCGTCCTGGACTGTGCGGGCGGTGACCGCATCCTCGCCGACGTACCGGGTGAACGTCGAGGGGCTGCGTACGAGCAGCTCGTCGCCGTCGCCGATCGCGACCTCAACGCCATGGACCGGGACACCGACGACGTCGAACGCCGCGCCGGATCGGGCGGTGATCGACGTCGCTCCGGCCACCTCAGTCTGCCCGTAGACATTGCGCACGGGGATGCCGACCGCCTCCCACCATGCACGCAGCTCGGCGGGGATGGGTGCGGTGCCGGCAAATGCGTCCCGGACCTGCGCGA
Source organism: Protofrankia sp. Cas8 (assembly GCF_963555845.1). Taxonomy (NCBI): domain Bacteria; kingdom Bacillati; phylum Actinomycetota; class Actinomycetes; order Frankiales; family Frankiaceae; genus Protofrankia; species Protofrankia sp. Cas8. The sequence continues at coordinate 33,814 of NZ_CAUVXI010000020.1, forward strand.
GGCCGGCCTGGCTGCGCATCCGGCGGCCGAAGACCCACGCGCCGGGACGGCGTCTGGTCACACCGGTACGGCCAGCAGCCAGCGCCTGGTCAGCAGTGTGTCGTACCGACGCGGCCAGCCGCCGTCCGAGCGCACTGGACGACGCGGAACGCAACGCCTCACCCCGGATCGCCTCGTACACAAGTGGTGGTGCGAGCAGCACGCTCGGACGGGCGGCCAGGAGATCGGGTCCGAGGGTGACCAGCCCGTCGCCATACCAGGTGTGGCCGGCCAGCATGAGCGAGACATACAGGGTGAGTAACCGTTCGGAGATGTGCGCGGTCGGCAGGAACGACAGGAACCGGGGAAACGGGTGCGTGGTCTCGTCGCGCACCGCGGACACCGCGGACATCATCGCCTGTTCGGATACGTCGATGACACGGGCCGGGCCGGTGGTACCGGTGCTCTGCAGGTACAGCAGCGTCTCCCCGGACGGACGGGTCGGTAGCGCCGCCAGCCGGCCACGCACCGACGCAGTGTCGAACGGTTCGACATCGGCTGCGAGGGTGGTAAGCGGTGTCCCCTCGACACCGGGCAGGGCAACGATCCTGTCCATCTCGACGATGGGCAGCGCCAACCCGGCGGTGGATGCCCGCGCCCGTTGGGAACGACCGACCACCACGGCATCGGCACCGGTCATCCGCACGGCGCGGCGCAGTTCGTCATCCGTGGCGGTCACGTAGAGCGGCTGCACAGCGCGGCCGGACAGCCCCAGCGCCAGCTCCAGCACCGGATAGCGGGCGTCGGTTTCGGCGAGGACCGCCACCGTAGCCGCCGGTCCGACGACCTGGCCGATGCCGTCGACAACGCCGAGAACCACGTGCGTGAACTCGTGCCAGGTGAGTGTGTGCCAGTCGGCACGTCGCTGCCAGCGACCCGGCTTCGTCGCATCCGATGGGCAACGGTAGGTAATTGCCGGTCGCTCCGGGTGCGCACCGACGGTGTCCATCAGCACGGAGCGAAGTGTGATCCCGCCCTGCTCCGCCTCGGTCACGGCTGACGTCGTTGTCATGCTCCCACCTTCACGAGTTTCGGGACGGCGGCGGGCGCGCTGGCGTGGCGGCGCGGCCGGCCGCGGACGAGCAGCAGGTAGAGCGCCGGGCCCAGTACCAGGTCCGTTGCGAGTGCGAACGACATGGTGAAGGCGGCGACGAGGCCCATCTCCTGCAAGGCGATCAGCGAACTGGCCATCATGGAGACGAAACCGCCGATGAGCACGTAGGACGAGAAGCTCGCCGGTCGGCCGGTGCGCAGCATGGTTGCGGTCACGGCGCTCGTCGGGGCTGACCCGGTTCGGACCCGGTCCCGGATGCGCACGGACAGATGAATGGTGTCGTCGGCCGCGAGGCCGAGCGCGATGGCCAGGATCATGGCGGTGCCGATGCGCACAGTGATGTGGGCCAGACCCATGAAACCCAGGGTCGCGAAGAGCGGCAGGATGGTCGGCACGATGCCGGCGAGGAACAGCTTTGCGTCCCGGATGGCGAACCACATGATGGGCAGGATCAACGCGAGCGCGGTGATGGCCGAGAGCATCATCTCGAACGAGAGGCTGTGCATGCCCTGCTGTGCCAGCCACCACTCGCCGACTGTCGCCACGTCGGCGTCCGGCATGGTTTCCCGGGCCGCGGCGCGAATCCGTTCGGCGAACGGCAGGGACCTCGCTGTGCCGATGTCCGGCACCCGCACGATGATCGCGGCCTGGTCGCCGGCCGAGGTGAGCAGCGTGTCCGCGAGCCGCTGCACGACTGGTCCTGCCTGGCCCTGGCGGGCCGCGACCGCGCCGGACAGATCGGCCGGCCGGCGGACGCAGCCGGAGTCGGTTTGCCCAGCGGCGACCGGCGGCTGTGGCGTCAGGTCGAGCGGAGATGCCACATAGCGCACCTCGGGCATCGCGCAGACCCGGTTCACCAGCGAGGCAAGCTGCCGCTCGGTGCCGAGCACCGTGCCGGACCGTGGCCTGACCCACAGGACCGGGCCGAGGAATCCCGCGAACTGATGCTCGTAGGTGGATTGGGCGACTACCGCGGGATGACTGTCAGGTAGCTCTTCATTGACCTTCTGGTCGATCGACAGCCCGGATGCGCCGACAATTCCCAGGGCTGTGGTGCCCAGCACGAAGCCGAGGACGACTGTGCCGGGGCGGCGTTGCAGCAATCCGTCGGCGCGGCGCAGCATTGCGACCGTCCAGGACGTGGTGTGTTGGCGGAACTCCTGCGGCGGAGTGTTGCGGTAGAACACGTGAATAAGCGACGGCACGGTCAGCCAGTTGGCGACGTAGACGATCATTACGCCAAGTGCCGTGGACAGCCCGAACGACGAGATCGCCTTCATGTCCGCCGTGAGAAGCGCGCCGAATCCCACCATGGTCGCCAGGCCGGTCATGAATGCAGGCCAGGCCAGGATCGTGAATGCTTCGCGGTTCGCCGTGGTGTGATCCCGTCCCGCCTCGCGCCGCCGGCGGTACTCCTGCTGGTGGTGCAGGGCCTCCGCGATGCCGACGATCAGGACCAGGGTCAGGACCTGGCTGTTGACGATGGAGAAGGGTTGCCCGAGCAGCGTCATGACACCGAGGACCAGCGGTACCGACAGGGTGACGCCGGCAAGGCACGTCACGACGTCTCGGAGCCGGCGGAAATAGACGAACAGGATCACCAGCATCACCGCGAGCAGAACCGCGATGCTGCGCAGCACGCTGAACAGCACTTCGTGGGCGTAGACCTGTTCGACCTCGGGATAGCCGGTGATGCGGGTCGTGATACCGGTCTGCCGCGACCAGTCGTGCACCGTGGCGCGGAACTGTTTCACCGCGGCACGCCAGTGGGAGAAGTCGCTGTTGGCGATGTCGAGCGCGACGGTGACCGCGACCTGCCGGTTGTCGTCGCCGAAGATGATTCGCCGGGCTGACGGTGAATGCAGCACCGGCTCGATGACCGCTCGCTGCTCAGCAGGTGTGTGCGCATTGCTCAGGTCGGCGGCGACGCCGGCCGGATGCAGTCGGCCCGAGGCGTCGAAGAACGGGAACGTCAACGGCTCCCGCACCGTGACGAAGTGCGGCAGGTTGCGCAATCGGTCCGCAAGTTCGTGGGTCCGGGCCAGCGTGCCCGGGTCCCCGGTATCACCGACGTCCGCGATCGCGACAAGGTCGTTGAATCCCAGGTCGCCGAAATCCTTCTCAAACGCCGCTGTCTGTGCCAACTGCTGCTGATTGCCGGTGAATACCGGACGGAACGACATGTCCATCCGCATGTTGAGTGTGCCGACTGCGCCGGCGAGGACGCCGAGGACGAGGCAGACCAGAACGAGCGGGCGCCGCCGCGCCAACGTGTCGTAAATACGACCGGCACGTACGCCACCCGGGATTCCTGTCGCTGACACCCACTCGCTCCCTCAGGCCCTGTCCGGTGGATATTGGTCGATGCGATCGAAGATCCATTTGGCCGGCTTCAGTCGTTCGGCCCGGCGAGGCCTGGACGGATTGCCGCCCGGGCCTCGGCGTGGCTCATCCCCAACTGATTCATACCGATGCGAGCGCAGTCGTCGTAGCGGCCGAGAATAATACTGTGCCGGCCCGGGCGCCCCGGAACGGCGCAGGTTTCGCCGGTATCCTCCGCACCGATCAGACGGAATATCTTCAGCATCTTCGGGAGGCAGTAGGCGATGTAACGCCGGTGGTGGGTGTACTCCAGCAGCCACATCGAGCCTAAGGCAAGCACCATGAGCGAATAGCGCACGGACTGGGGCGAGCGTGCCGCGGCCATCCGGCCGACCTCGGAGTCCGAACCCCAGTCGGGCAGGTTCGGCGAGACCCCGAGTATGTCCGAACTGTCGGACGGATACGGTTGTGAACGTGCGGTGGCAACGGGGGCGCCGTCGCGCAGCAGGAGCATGACATAGCTGTTCGCGTCGCGGTGGTGTTCCAGACCATCGCTGAACACGACGCTGCGTCGATCGCGGAAGACCTCGTTCCGAAAATTGCGGGCGAGTTGCAGCTCGCTGTCGGAGCTGGCGCGGATCAGCAGAACACCATCCGTCTGTGATGTCTGTGATGTCTGTGATCTGGATGAATCAGTGAGCACGGCTGGACTCCCGCGGCGATGCGTTGCTGCGACGGCGTGTCCATTCCGCGTAGGACTGCTCCATCAGGGACGTGGTCAGCCAGAGTGTGGTGACCGCGACGCGATGTACTGCATCAGCCTGCTCGCGGGAGGTCACCGCATGGCGGATCGCGTGCTGTACCTCGGCCGCATGCTTGGAGTCGATCTCCGAGTGCGCCACGAAGAAGGCCATGTCGCGGTCGCTCAGGCCGAGCGATTCCCGGGCCTTCACCAGCACCGGGCTGATGTGGTCGTACACCGTTTCGGCCCAGTAGGAGTAGCCCAGGCGGGAAACCGGGCTTTCGCGCAGAACGACACCGTAGAGATACTGGATGAGTGCGTCGGTCGCCGGCAGCGGCGCTTCGTCGACGGGTTCGTCCAGGCCGATCAGGCCGATCGCGCGCAGATCGTGCAGGATCAGCTTCTCGTGGCCGAGTTCCTCCCTGGCATGGCTGTAGACGAAGCGCAGCAGACCGATCTGTTCCGGCTCGGCGCGAAGGGCCGCGACCGCCTGGTTGATCGAATTATGTCGGGTGTAGTGGTAGATCTGGATCATTATGATTCGGTACAGCTCACGGTCGAATCCGTGCGCCGTGACGTGCTGCCAGAACGCACTGTTTCGGGCCTGTGCCCACAGGTCGCTGATCGAGGTGTCCAGGCGTGCGAAAAGTTCGTCGTGTATGGCGTTCGGGACGACCTCTTCGGGGGTGGCCACTGCGTCAAGGATGTCCTGGATCATTACTACCCCCATATAGGCGGATGAATGAAATCAACATGAATCTACAATGGCTGCCCGGAATATTGCACCCCTGATCATGTGTCAAAAACCCGACAGATCGATCATGTAAGAAATCTACGACAGAATCGATGTTCGAAGGAAACCTACGGGTTTCCCGGTTCTCCGTCCACCCGCACCGCCGTGCATGTTCGGCACGATTCAGAGCCTGTTCTGGATCTTCTGCCCGGATCGCCACGTCCGGGTTCTGCCTGCTCCGGGGCTGGCGCCGACAGCCGACGGACGGCGAGCGGACCGGTCATCGGACCCGTCAGCGGACCGGGGCCGGAGCCGTCACAGGATGGAAAGATCCTCCGAATCTCGCTCATATCAGGCTTTGACCCGGTTCACACGTCGGCCGGCTCTCCTTGACGTCAGACGCGGTCCAAGGGATGGATCCGCTCGCCCGGTTGGGGGTACGTCACATGCGTAGACCGAGAGTGACAGATCGCTCGGTGGACGATCGCTTGATGGCAGGACCGAGGAGATTTCGGGCGCTGTCGTTGGCGGCACTGTCCGTACTTGTGCCGCTTGCGGGTGCCGCACTCGCGCTTCCCGCACGTGCGGCACCGTCCGGACC
>NZ_CAUVXI010000021.1:0-708 GCF_963555845.1 Protofrankia sp. Cas8
GGCTGGCGCAGGCGCTCGGCATCACGACTCGAGACCGCGTCGACGAACGTGCCGTCGCACTGCTCGTCCGGCACTTCGGAGTCAGCCCCGACGTCGCGCGTATCCAGCTGGACCGGGCAGGCCTACTGCCGGCAACCCTCACGGCGGTTCCGTCCGCACGCGTGCTCGCGCACCGGTACGGGTGGGGTCAGCAGTACGACCTCGAGCAGGAACTCGCACGGCGGCCACTGCCGCCGCAACGGCTCCAGGAACGCGCGACGCACGCCTACCGCAGGGGTCTGCTCGGCGCTGCCGCGATCGCGCGGCTCACCGGCCGATCCGAAGCCGACGTCGCCACGTCGCTCGCCGAAGCCGGAGTCACCGTCGAATCCCGAACCCGTCGCGCCGACATTGTTTCGCTTGTCGCCCGCGCCAACGCCAGGGCGTGAACGGCCCCGACACCAGCGAGCCCGCCGAACAGCTGGTCAGCGTCATCGACGCCGTCTGCTGTGTCTACTTCTGCGCCGCAGGCAAGAGCACTCTCCTCATTGACACACTGACCAAGCTCGGGATGGAGATCCTCATCCCCGCCGAAGTCGAGGAAGAAGTTCTGCGCAAGCACCGCTCCGGCCGCCTCGCGACCCAGTGGCCCCGCATGCGAGCCTCCCGTCTCGTCCGCATCCTGGACAAACTCGAATTCGACGGAGCACAACCCGAAGTCGTTGCACA
>NZ_CAUVXI010000021.1:733-6043 GCF_963555845.1 Protofrankia sp. Cas8
GTCTACTTCTGCGCCGCAGGCAAGAGCACTCTCCTCATTGACACACTGACCAAGCTCGGGATGGAGATCCTCATCCCCGCCGAAGTCGAGGAAGAAGTTCTGCGCAAGCACCGCTCCGGCCGCCTCGCGACCCAGTGGCCCCGCATGCGAGCCTCCCGTCTCGTCCGCATCCTGGACAAACTCGAATTCGACGGAGCACAACCCGAAGTCGTTGCACACGTAGCCCGCATCCGCGGACGCGGAGCCACACTGGCACTCTCCACCGCCAAAGATCTCGGCGAATCCGTCGTACTCGGCCATGCTGCCCACCTCGCCGAACAGGGCCGGGAGGTATACGTCGTCATCGACGACATCGGAGGGCAGAGACTCGCCGCGGGCGAGAACGTCGAACTGCTCACCGTCGAAGACGTCTTACTCGCTGCGGTCCAGCTCGGCCTGATCCCAGGAAATCAACTACGCACCACCTACGACACTATGCGGCCGTTTGGATCCGGCCTGCCGTCCTGGGACGCATCCACCCTGAAGCCCGCCTACAACGTCTGGAAACGCAGCCAGCGTCAGCAGTAGCCCAGCGCAGCGAGTTTCGGGCACCGACAGCCCCACAGGCCCGCGGACGGCAGTGGTTTGACTGCCACCTGCCGTTGGGTGCCAGAAGTCGCTGCGGGCCTGCGACCTGGCGCTGGTCAGCTTCACGCCAAGTACCGCTGCATCCGCCGCGGCGCCATCCCACCTCCATCTTGATCGTCAAGGGCCGCCGTAGCGGCAGTCGTCTTCAATACCTATGTTGTCGGACGGCCCGGAACCGCTGGAGTTGCGAGCCACCACTGTCCACGTTGGCTGGCGATCATCACGCGGGTCTTGTTTATCACAGGTGGGGAATGCATTGAAGGTGTCACTGGTCTGAGTGGTGACATGCCTCGCGACGAGATTGCCGGAATAGTTATAATAGCTGATTACATAATCCGTCACGGTTTCGCCCTGTACGGAAACGGGTGGATCCCAATTCAGCTGTATGACTCTGGTGCCATCAGGATTTTCTAGTGACGTCATGTAATTGCTTTGATCAAAATGAATTTTGCCGGGGGGTGGGCATTTGCCGTAGGTGGTGGTGGACGTCGTTTGTCCGCCGGGGCCGGTGGCGGTAGCGGTGTAGGTGCGCGGGCCGCAGGTGGTGAGTGCTGCGGCGTAGCTGGTCGGTCCGGTGGATGTGACGGTCTCCCCGGTGTTCAGCGGTGTGACGGTGAGAGTGACCGTGCTGGTCAGCCCGCCGGTGGCGGCCGCGGTCACGGTCGCGGTGGTCTTCGGGCCGTTGCCAACCAGCGCTACGGACACGACCGGCTTCCCGGGTGGGGGAGTCGGTGTCAGGGACGGTGTCGGTGTTTGCGATGGGGTCGTCGGGTCGGCCGGCGGTTGGATGTCGGGACGGCTCGGGCTGGGCGATGGTCCAGTCACCGGTACCCGGGGGGTGTCCCGCTGGGGTGGGACGGCGATCGGGGGCTGGGACCGGGGGGCCTGGCTCGGCGGTACGACCACCTGCCTGGGCAGCGCCCGGGGCGGGGTAGTGGACGCACTCCCGGCGACGTCGGGGGTGTACTTCTCGACCTGCTGGGTGGAACCGTCCGGTCTGACCATGACCGCGTGGGAGCCGCTCTGATCGTTCGCCCAGACCGTCCCGTTCCTGACGAACACGGTGAGCTCCGCTGCCCCGGTCGTGACGGTGATCGGCGTTTCGAACCGGCCTGGGCCGGTCGCGTAGACCAGTAGCCGTCCCTTGCCACTGTCGGGCACGTATACCCGGCCGCCGGCCACGACCGGCGCGCCGAGCTGTCCGGACGGATCCTGGGAGCCGAGCTCGACCGTCCGTACCGTGCCCGCGGCGAGGTCCGCGAGCAGCATCGTGCTCGTTGTGTTGACGATGATCGGGAGCAGCTGGCCGTCGACGGATGGTGCCACGAGCAGTGAATGCCCCGACCCGGCCGGCGGTGGTAGCCGTAGCTGCGGTGCTGGGTGGCCGTCGCGCACGGCTACCAGGGCCGGGGCGGTCGCGTCGACCGCGACCGGCACCCCGTCCGCGATCGTCAACGACAGTTGGTCACCGGGCCGGCCAACGGGGACGGCCGCCCCCGCGATTCCCTGCCGGACCGGAACCAGCTGCCCCTGTACAGGCAGCATTACCCAGAGTGTGCCATCGGCGGTCAACCCGGCGCTGTCGATCGGGGAACCGAAGGCGACCGGCGCGCCCAGCACATCCAACGTTGTCGGCTCGATCCGGCTGACCCGTCCGGCGGGCTTGTCGATGACATACGCCTGGCCCGCGCCCGCGACAACAGTCACGCCAGCCCCGAAATTCTGCTGCCCGGTTACGGCCAGCCCGGCCGGGTCGATCCGGCTGACCCGCCCGGTGTCGGTGTCGGTGACCAGCACGCTGGACCCGTCCTGCGCGACGGTGAGGTGATGTCCCTTCGTGCCGTTGATGGTCACGCTGGCGTCCGCCCGTCCGGACGGCCCGTTGATATGCGAGACGATTCCCCGGGCACCGCTGGCCAGCCATGCGCCGACATCGTCCAGCCGCAGCACCGCCGAACCCGCGCTCTGCCCCAGCACGAGGACGGCTGATCCGCCGGCGAGCAGAAGAGCCAGCGACACCGCCACGGAACCGCGTGCCCGGGACGCCGCGAACCGCGCCGGCAACCGCCGGCGGGTCAACTGTTCCCCACGAGTTCGCCTCACCACAGTCCCCCCACCAGGTGTGCGCGACGTGCACTCGACGTCAGTATATGGCCACTTTCCGCCCTATCGTCACCGCACGATCGTCATCGTCCGGTCGCAACCAGCCCGGGTCGGGGACGGGACGCTCCTACACTCCGTTCAATGGATGTCCGGTTCGCAGCCTGCAGTCCAGCTCTGGCCGCGCGGTGCTGAGGCCCGCCGACGTCCTGGTCGTGCCCGGTCCACCGCCGCGTGCGGCCCTCGAACTCCGCCGTGACGTGTTCGTGATCGAACAGGCCGTGCCGCCGGACCTTGAGGAGGACGGGCGGGACGACGACGCCGACCACGCGATCGTCGTCGACGACGCCGGCCGGGCACTGGCGACGGCCCGGCTGCTCGACCCGGGCCACGGGTCGGCTTCGCCTGACGACCGCCGGGGTGCCGATCCCCGTCTCGGCGAAAGTCCGGCCGAGCCGAGCGGAGTGATCGGACGGGTCGCCGTTCGCGCCGAGCTGCGCGGGCGCGGTCTCGGGCGGGCCGTCACCGTCGCGCTCGAACACCGCGCGTCAGAACGAGGCCTGCCCGCGGTGGAGCTGCATGCCCAGGTGACGGCCGAAGGTTTCTACGCCGCAGGCGGCTACCTGCCCATCGGTGGACGCTTCATGGAGGCCGGGATCGAACATGTGGCGATGCGCAAGGAGCTCCTACCCGGCCTGCGGCGGGTGCGCGATGCTGACGGCCCGGCGTTGGAGCGACTCGTCGGTACCCGCATCGATTTCGTTATCGGGCTCGGTTTCGACCATGCGATCGCCCTCGATGTGTCGGCCTTCGTCGCTTTGCATGATCATAAAGATGCCGACGTGATGGAACTGATGTCACTGCACGTCGCAGCGGTCGCCCGCCGTTGGGGATGGGGCACACGGCTGGTGTGGCGGGCTGAACGCGAGGCCCGGTCCCGTTCGGTTTGGAGGAAATCCGCAGGCCGGGCCGGACTGTGATAACCCAGACTTGACGGCCAACAGGACAAGGAGACACCCGTGACCTTGGATGGCGAGGCGGAGCAGGTTCGCCAGCTCACCCGGCAGGTGCTTGCCGATCACGCCGGCAGCGACGAGCAGGCGTTCCTCGCCGCGCTGTTCGACGCGGGCCTCGCGTGGGTGGCCCACGCACCCGGCGACGGTGGTCTCGGCCTGCGACCCAAACTCCAGGAAGTGATCGACGCGGAGCTGGACACGGCCGGACGGCGGCCGGACTGGCTGCGCAACCCGATCGGTATCGGCATGTGTGCGCCGGTCATCGCCACGTTCGGCCGGCCCGACCAGCGCCGGCACCTACGTCCGATCTGGACGGCGCAGGAGATCTGGTGCCAGCTGTTCAGCGAGCCCGGCGCCGGCAGCGACGTGGCCGCACTGGCCACCCGGGCCGAGCCCGACGGTGAGCACTGGATCGTCAACGGTCAAAAGGTGTGGACGTCGCTGGCGCACCGCGCCCGCCATGGGCTGCTGCTGGCCCGCACCGACCCTGACGTTCCCAAGCACGCCGGGATCACCGCCTTCCTGCTCGACCTGGCAAGCCCGGGTGTCGAGGTCCGCCCGCTACGCCAGATGGACGGCAACGCCCACTTCAACGAGGTGTACCTCACCGACGTGCGGGTGCCGGACGCCAACCGGCTCGGCGAGGTCGGCGCCGGCTGGAAGGTCGCGGTGGCCACTCTGCTCAACGAGCGGGTCTCCATCGGCGGCGTTGTGCCGCCACGCGGATCGGGGCCGCTGGCCTATGCGATGGCGGCCTGGGAACGGGCCAGCGCCACCGAGGCCGGTGCCAATGCGCACACCACCATCGGTGCCGTACGCCGTGACCGGCTGACACGGCTGTGGGTCGAGGCCGAGGTGCTACGGCTGGGCAACCTGCGGGCGCAGTACCTGCGCGAGCGGGGTACACCCGGCCCGCAGGGCTCGGTGCTCAAGCTGGGCAGCGCCTTGTTCTCGCAGCGGGTGAGCGACTTCGCCGTGGAGCTCCTCGGCCCTGAGGGCATGCTCTACCCGGGCTACGAGGACCCGGCCGAGACCTCGAATCGGGAGGACCCGCGGGTGAGGTTCCTGGGATACCAGTCCGCGACGATCGCCGGCGGGACATCGGAGATCATGCGCAATATCCTTGCGGAGCGCGTCCTGGGGCTACCCGCGGAACCGCGTGCGGATCGCGACGTGGCATGGAGCAGTCTTCCCCGGTGATCTGCCGGACCGGCCGTTGCATCGTCTGACAAGAGGCTGGTGCGGCTGGTCTGATCTATTGGTAGCCGCGGATCTGGCAGAATGCGTGCGCCAGCTCGCCGTTTCTCCCGTCCCACAGCTGACCTCTGGTGGCTGTGGCGATTGCCTGCATCTGCGACTCCGCGGCCTCGCCGAACAGGATCGGAAATACCGGCACCGGCACCGGAACCGGCGTGGCGCCGGACCGGGAGGCCACGAATGCCTGGAAGTCGGCCAGCGAGCGGCCACTGTTGCTCTCACCGTCGGTCATGAGCACGATACTGCTGAAGCGGTCCTGGTCGGTTGCACTGTCGAGCACCTTGTACGCGCTGACAAGGCTGTCGTACAC
>NZ_CAUVXI010000021.1:6428-26000 GCF_963555845.1 Protofrankia sp. Cas8
GTGGCGATTGCCTGCATCTGCGACTCCGCGGCCTCGCCGAACAGGATCGGAAATACCGGCACCGGCACCGGAACCGGCGTGGCGCCGGACCGGGAGGCCACGAATGCCTGGAAGTCGGCCAGCGAGCGGCCACTGTTGCTCTCACCGTCGGTCATGAGCACGATACTGCTGAAGCGGTCCTGGTCGGTTGCACTGTCGAGCACCTTGTACGCGCTGACAAGGCTGTCGTACACCGCGGTGTCACCGCCGGCACGCAGACCGGTGATGGCCGTCCGGACGGCGTCGCGGGACGGCTGTGGGTTCTGCTCGTCGATGGTGAAGGCCAGCGGTTTGCCCGGGGTCTGGTTGAACGGCAGCAGGATGACGTCCTCGCGGCTGCGGAAGCGGCAGTACTGGCCGGACAGGGAGGTATCCGTGCCGGTCAGGCCGCTGAGCGCCTGCTGTAGGGCGTTCAGTCGTGCACCGGCCATCGACCCGGAGACATCGAGGACGTAGACCGTGCGCGAGGGGCGCCGAATGCGGTCGAAGTAGGCGGTGAGCAGCGCGTCGATGGCGGATCTGGTGCCCGGGAAGGGGAGCTCGACGAGCCCGTCGGGTAGTCCCGGTGGGAGTGCGATGCCCGGCAGCGCGGCCCGCCGCGCGGTCCGCTCCACGATCGCTCGCTGCACATCGGGCATGCGCAGGTAGTCGGCCAGCCGCTGGTGCGCCGTGCGGGCGGCGTCGCCGACGCCGGCGAGGAGGGTGAGGGGGTAGTCCGCGCTGACCACGCCGTCTGTGGGATACACGAGCACGAGCGGCTCGGGCAGCTTCCGCGTCCGGTTCACGGCTATTAGGGACGCTTCGTAGTTGATCAGCCCGTCCAGTGCCGGGCCGGGGTCGGCGCCGAGGTTCCTGCGCAGGAACGCGTCGGTGAGCCAGCCCGACGAGCCCGCGGTCAGCCGCTGGGCCGCGAAGAATCCGGTGAGTGACGCCGAGACCCGTTCGATCGCGGCGGCGTCGAGGACCCGGCCGCTGCCCTCCAGCGCGGACGCGACGGCGACGAGCGCGGAGAAGCCGGTGTTCGACGCGGCCGGATCGGTCATGGCGAAGGTGAACTCACCGCGTTTCGCGGCGTCGGCGATGTCCGACCAGGTCACCGGAGTCCTGTCCCAGCCCAGGCGCCGTGCCACCGGTTCGCGCAGCCCGAGTACCACCGGGGAGCCCATGATCCGCGACGAGCTCGCGAGCCGTTGCCTGGCCGCCGGGATGGTCTCCAGGTAGCGGGTGGAGGAGAACCACACCGCGTCGTAGACGCCGTCGGCGCGACCCTCGGCAACGGTCTGCGCCCCGTCCAGAGTGCCGGTGAAGGTCATCTTCACCGTGACGCCGGTGGCTTTGGCGGCTTCGTCGAGAATCGGTTGCATGTCCGCCAGCTCGCTGCCGGCGAGTACCCGAAGGGTCGTGGGCGGGCCCGGCGTGACCCGCACTGTGGACGGCGTGCTCGACGACGTGCCGCTTGGGCCGACCGGCGGGTTCCCCGAGGTGCATGCGGCCGCGGCGAACACGGCGGTGACAGCCACAGCCACGGCGACTGCGACGCGCCTCAACGGATGGACACTCATCAGGCACACGGCCGGGCGTTTGCCTCAGTCGACTTGAGGGAATCGATCATGCTTTCCAGCACTTCGAAGGATGGCGACCCGACGGTGTCGACGGGCGCCCGGCGGCTGCTGATCGGCTGGCTGGTGGCCCTCGCCGGGCGGAAGCCGTGCTCCGCGGCGAGGCGTGCGAGCTCCGGGTCGTCCCGCAGCGCCTGCCCGACCCGGTGGCCGGCATCGTCCAACGGGATCAGCGTGTGCTCGGAGTAGACAGTGGGCCTGGGATACAGCAGCACCATGTCGGGCGTGAGGGTGGGCTTCTGCCCCGGAGCCTCCGCCACGAACTGGGCCTCGTAGATCAGCGCCATCGGGATCCGTCCCATGCCGTCGACGAGGTAGCGGTCGAACAGCACCTGGCTGGTGTCCGGCTTCTCCCCTTGATCGATAACCAGCCGGCACAGATCGGGCAGCACCTTCTGCACATCCGCTGCCGTGGTCACCACGAGACCGCCGTTGGCCACCAGCGAGGCAATCGACAAAAACATGATCGCGGAATTGGAATCCTGCGGATCGGTCGTCATGAGTCGTACTGCCTTGTGCCACCTGGTTCTGGGGTTGTCGTTGCCCGGCAACTGGTCCCACAGAGTGCCCTTGCGGGCGACGTCGAGCAGCGCCTTGACGTCCACGACCATGCCGCCGTCTGACGCGGGCTGGACGATGGCGGCCTTGGTGAGCACGTCGACGACGTCTTTGAACGTGGCCACGGCCATCGGCGAGGAGAACGGTTTGAAGCTGTCGGTGATGGCCAGCTCGTTCATGATCTTTTTTGCGGTCGCGGTACTGCCCGGAAACGCGAAGCCGTAGCCGTCACGGTTGGGGCGTTCGAGCGCGGTGAGCATTTCGCGTGACCCGCTCGCGTCGACGGTGACGCTCAGCCCGGCGCAGACGAACCGCGCGCTCACCCGCTGGTCCTTGAAGAATGCCTCCTTCTCCGATCCGATGACGCCGCGCACAGCGGTCAGCGGCCCCGCGTCACACTGCGCCGACGACGGCCCGGGGGTCTTGGCGATCACGACGGTGACCACGACGATGAGCGCGACGCTGGCGACAAGGAGGACAAGTCTGATGATCAAGCTGCTTCGCTGTGAGCCGCGGAAATACATTCCCTGCGGTGTCCGCATGGCCAGGTCCCCCAACCGTCCTGCCGTTGACCGCTATTCCGGCGAAACTTTACAGCCGCGACAGCGGGGACCCTCCGGGGCCGGCGTCGCGCGTGGGATTCGACGGCTGCGCCCCTGTCTGCTCATCGGGCTCCGGGCGGGCGGCCCAGCCTTTTACAGCGATCGCAAGGAATATTCCCGCGGCGGCCAGAGCCGGCAAGACCCATGCCAGCGTCGGGCTGTCGACCCGGCCGATCAGGAAGAGGACGACCGCGACCAGAGACCCGGCGCCGCCGCCCACGATGACCGGCACCAGCACCCCTGGCCGGCCGCTTGTCCGGCCGCTTGTCCGGCCGCCTGGCCGGCCGCTTGTCCCGCCAATCGCCGGCGGGACAGACTCGGGTACTGCCGGTGAGTCACGCGGCAGCGGCGGCCACGGCGGCATGGGCGCCGGCTGGGTGACCGTGTCCTGCGCCGACGCATCCCCAGCCGCATCCCCAGCCGGCACCCCGGGCATGGTCCCGGCCGGCTCCTCAAGCGCCGCGCGGGCCGCAGCTGCGAGATCCCCGGCCGACTGGTAGCGATCATCAGGGTTTTTCGCGAGGCCCTTGGCTACCACGGCGCGCAGTCCGGCCGGCAGCTGATCCGAGAGTGGATCCGGGGCATGGAGAACATGTGCGACGAGCACCATTGCCACATCATTTCCCACGAACGGTCTGCGCCCGGCCAGGCACTCGTACAGCACGACAGCCAGTGAGTACACATCGGCTCGATGGTCGACGGTGCCACTGGCGAGCCGTTCCGGTGCCACGAGCCGTTCCGGCGCCACGTAGTGCGGCGTCCCGACAAGTTGCCCTATGCGGGTCACCGGTGGCGCGCCGCTGGTGTCGATCGGCTGCGCAATGCCCCAGTCGAACAGCCAGGCGTGATCGGTATTCGGTCGCGCGCCGGGTTTCAGGAGAATATTGGACGGTTTCACGTCGCGGTGGCGCAGTCCCTTGCAGTGCGCGGCGTCCAGCGCCGCGGCGACCTGCTCAACGATGGCCACCGCCCGTTCCCGTGGAAGCGGGCCGTTCCTGATCACGGTGGCCAGGTCGGTGCCGTCGACGAGGGGCATCGCGATGTACGGTATGTCGGCGGTCGAGTACTCGAAAACCGGCAGCACGTGCGGATGATCTATTTGTGCGGCCAGCTGACACTCCCGGCGGAATCGCTCCGCGAGCTCCGGATCACTCAATGCCCGGGTCGACAGCAGCTTCAGCGCGACTTTCCTGTTGTGCCGAGGGTCGAACGCTACATACACCTCGCCCATGCCGCCACTGCCGAGACGTTCGATGAGCTCGTATGGGCCGACCTGCTTGGACACCGATCACCCCTGGCTGGGCGAGTCACCCCTGGCTGGGCGAGGCGGTCATGACGCCAGAGATGATACGGCCACAGACCCTGCGCAGGCTGCGGTGGTGTGGATGGATCGGGTGCCCATCGCGGGCCCACCCCGGAGGTGGACCGGCCGCGGTCGGGTGACCGGCGCCAGGAGCCGCGTCGACGGTCACCGTTCGCCCTCCCCGGAAAGGCCTTCCGACCTATTTACCGGTCGCCGTTTCACCTCGGCTTGAATCCTTCGTGAAAGCGCCATGTTAGGGACGTGTAACAATTCTGTCTCGCAATATCCTGGATGACCGGACGGCGATTCCTCCGCACGTCCGTCAGCCCAGCTCATCGGGCATCCAGGCCTTCACAACACCGGCCGGTGTCCATACCAGACGGTGTGCCCGGGGTTGGCAGGGTCATTCAGCCGCGTGATTCAGACCTCATAGATTCAATTTTCGCTGCGTATAGCCGGGCCGTGCGCTGAACTTGTGCTAGGCACGAGAATCGCGAAAGAAGGCCGAGGGCCACATGAATCCGCAGTCGTTCACCACGTATAACGCCAGTCAGACCGCTGACGTCGTCCTCATAGGCGCTGGAGTCATGAGCGCCACACTTGGTACCCTGCTGCACAGACTCCAGCCGGACTGGTCGATTGATGTGTACGAAAGACTGCCCGGGGTGGCCGAGGAGAGTTCGGATCCATGGAACAACGCGGGTACCGGTCACGCAGCACTGTGCGAGCTGAACTACACCAGCGAACTTCCGGACGGCACCATCGACGTGCGGAAGGCCATCAATATCAATGAGCAGTTTCAGGTTAGCCGCCAGCTCTGGTCGCATCTCGTGGAAGACGGGACGATCGGCGATCCGGAAACATTCATCAACTCGATGCCGCACATGACATTCGTCCAGGGGGCGGCGGACGTCGACTTTCTCCGGCGGCGATACGAGGCGTTGCGGGCCGAGCCGCTCTTCGCCGCCATGGAATTCAGCGATGATCCGGCGGTGATTCAGCGTTGGGCGCCATTGCTGATCGAACAGCGCAAACCCGGTGAGCCGATCGCCGCGACCCGCGACATATCCGGAACCGATGTGGATTTCGGTTCCCTGAGCCGGCAGCTGTTCAGGTCACTGGAGTCGTCCGGGGTGCGGATCCATCTCAACCAGGAGATCAAAAGTCTTGCCCAGGCACCTGACGGCACCTGGCGGTTGCGGGTCCACCACCGGACGAGCGGGAAGACGAAGGACGTCACCGCGCGGTTCGTCTTCGTCGGGGCGGGCGGTTGGGCGCTGAAGGTCCTGCAGAAATCAGGTATACCCGAGGCGTGCGGATTCGCCCTTTTGCCCATCAGCGGACAGTTCCTCCGCACCGACAATCCGGCGCTCGTCGCCCGGCACCAGGCGAAGGTATATGGGAAGGCGCCGATCGGTGCACCACCGATGTCGATGCCGCACCTCGATACCAGAGTTGTCGACGGAAGTGCGTCGATCCTGTTCGGCCCCTACGCCGGATCGAGCCCGAAGTTCCTCAAGAACGGCTCCATCTTCGATCTGCCGAAGTCCATCCGTCGGCACAATATCATTCCGCTGATCGCCATGGCCAGGGACAACATCGCCCTGGTCGCGCTGTTGCTGAACGCGCTGACGGCGACCCGGAAGAAGAAGATCGACGAACTCCGGAAGTTCGTCCCCGGTGGCACCGCCAGGGACTGGCGAATAATCACCGCCGGCCAGCGTGCGCAGATCGTCAAGAAGGACTCAAAAAAGGGCGGTGTCCTCCAGTTCGGAACTGAAGTCGTCGCTTCCGGGGACGGGACCATCGCCGGCGTCCTCGGTGCTTCTCCCGGTGCATCCACCGCAGTGCCGATCATGCTTGATCTGCTTCAGCGATGCTTCCCCGACCGCTACGATAAATGGCAGCCGGCGTTGGGCGAGTTGATCCCCACTTTTGGTCGGAGACTCTCCGACAATCCGGAACTCGCGCTCCAGACCATGGCGACGACCGCGAAGACCCTGCGCCTTACGGAAATCCCCCGCCCCCTTCCGGGCCGACCCCTGGGCCAGGTGAACTAGCCCCGGCTGGCGTCGCTCGGCGTCGGATCGGGTCGCTCGGCCGTCAGCCGTCAGCAAGATCGGCGCGAGTTTGTCCATGTGTACGCTTTTCGGGCCGAAAAGCGTACCTAACGACAAACTCGCGCCGATCATCGCCGGGTGGGTAGGGGTCGACGGGTTTGATCCGTACCCCGTGATCTGCCCGGTCGCGGCGGGCGGATCGGGCCAGGCTGGCCGCCCAGCCGTCGGTGGTCAGGTTGTAGTCCTGGTTGGCGTCCAGGTGGGCTTGCCCAACTGGAACCGCGCCCGTCGGTAGCCGTGACGGTGCCCTGTCCGTGGGTATTCGTTGAGAACTGTCGCGTATTCTCAGGATTAGATATTTATAATCTTGATTGATCCGGCAGGCGTGGCAGGAAATGGCCTGCTCGCGCATCTCGACACACGTTCTCACGGCCCAGCCGGTAGTCGCCTTTCCAAAACATCAGCCGCCGACGGCCCTGCTCATGATTGAGGGCCGACGCGGTCGCGGGGCTGCATGGCACACGAGCGAAGATTTTTGGGGGAAGTCAGTGCTCATGAAGGTCATTATGTTTATGAAGTTCATCAGGAATTCTCTTGTCTTGTTCGTCGCGGTTGCCGCGCTTACCGTCGGCGGCGGGCTTGTTACCGGCACGGCTGCTTGGGCTGCGACGACTGGTGGGGTGTCCGGCACGGTGGTCGCCGCGACCGGTGGCGCCCCAGTGTCCGGAGTGACCGTTTTCATGCGCCCGCGTGCAGGGGGTCCAGGTGGGGGCACGGCGGACAGCGCTTCGGACGGGAGTTATTCGATTACCGGTCTGGCGGCAGGGACCTACGCGGTGTCCATCCGGGCCGTCGCCCCGTATGTACATAACTATGACGCTGGCGATGTCACGATTCGCTCAGGCGCGGTGAAGTCAGGACGGACGCTGAAGCTCCAACTTGGCGGCAAGATCCTTGGTATGGTCACCGACTCGGTTACCGGTGCACCCATTCCCAACGCCAAGATCTCGGCATGTGTGGATGAGGGTGAGCAGTGCGGTGACGCATCGACCGATACCCAGGGTCGGTACACCGTCACTACTCTCGTTGGCCGTGAGGGTGACACGGAAGGATTGTTCACCGCCGACTACATGGTCATGATTGATGCACCTGGCTATGCCCGGCTGTGGTGGGGGGCAACGACGCCATCGGGGTACCCCGGCGCGCTCGTCCACGTGAAAGCGGGCAAGAGCACATCCCATATTGACGGACACATGAAAGCAGCACACTAGCAGTTCGCTAGAGTGCCGATCCGGTAAATTTACGAGATCTGCGGCGGCCCGGCGGCCCCGCGGCACGATGACTACCGGTGCGCTGGGCGTACCTGTCAGGTCCTGTACCTATCAGGTCGCCTAGCGGTCGGAAAGCCGACTCGTGTTTTGTTGCCGCGGTGTTTTATCGTCTCTGTGGGGACCATCGGGCATGGTGGTCCAGACCATGCCACGGGGGCGGATCATGCGTCGATCGATCAGTGATCGTTTGTTTATTCATTGGCCGTTCAGCCATCGGTCGTTCAGCCATCGGTCGTTCAGCCATCGGTCGTTCGGCGTTGGGAAGGCCGTAGGGTCGGCGCTCGCGCTGACGCTGCTCCTTGTCGGCTGCGAATGGGCGGGCACATACCAGCCGCCGCTTCTCCCGTTCGAGCTCACGCTTGCCAGTGATGGGTCCATCACCTGGAGTGTTAAATCGGAGGTTGTGACTCCGCTGGGAACCTTCGGTGTCCAGACGTACGGGTCGAAGAAGATTCAGGCCCCGCCGGACGGCACCCTGCTCGTCGTCCGACACCCGATCCGTGGCGTTGCCATGGACAGCGTGTTCGGCATCCACGTTCCGGACAAGCTCCGCTTCCTGACCGATGGTGACTCTGCCATCACGACCAACCGGAACGTGGTCACGTTGAACCTCCGGAGCAACGTGCACGGCGTCCGGATCCAGAACGTTCAGCAGGTGAAGGCCGCGCCGCAGTACGCGACCCAGCAGGTGAAGGTATTGCCGCCCGCGCCGAAGGCCGCTGAGCCCACGACATCGCCGACCGGCTCCGGGCCATCTTCGGCGTCACCGACTGTGGGCGCATGCCAGCCCGCGCCCACACCCGCACCGAACGCGTCATCGCCGGCACCCTGCGCAGTGTCGATGATCGTGTCGTCCGTGGGTCCGACCGGGTCTGCCGCGGCGACGCCATCCCAGGCACCGTCGACAACACCGGCCGCAACGCCGTCCAAGGCTCCGGCCCCGACGCCGTCGAAGGCGTTGAGCCCGACGTCGGCTGGGACTACGCCGAAGCCCCCGGTCCAGGCACCGACCCTGACGGTTGCGACGGGCCACGCCACAGCCCCGCTGTCATGAGCCCGCCGCTTGCTCCCACGGACCTTGGTGCGGCGGCGTGGCGGCCGCGAGCAGGGTGGTTGATGTCCGTGGCCACGGGTGCGGTGCGGGTCGCAGCCGCCGCCAGTCATACGGTGGGTGGCCCAGTTTCGGGTGCCGCCGGTCGTAGAGGTGGGCGCCGAGCCAGGCCAGGACGCACACCCCGATGAGGGCTTTCGCGGCGGCGGCGGTGCTGGTGTGCGTGGCGGCGGTCAGGCCGGCCATGGATGCCGCAATGCCGAGGTACCCCAGTACCGGATAGATCAGAAGCTGATGCCACACCTTGGTGGGGGCGACGGCCTGCGCGGGCAGGAAATAGCCGCTGCGGACCTCGTCCCACCACTGCCACAGGCCGAATACCAGCCAGGTGACGACGACGCCGACAGCTCCGGCACCGCTGGTCAGGCTTGCCACCGCGGTCGGTGCGGTGCCGTGGGAGACACCGGTACCGGTACCGGTGGCCACAGCGAGCAGCGGGTCACCGTAGATGAACGCGACGAACTGCTCCCGTGGTCGTAACCAGCGCTGTTCGAGGGTCCGCGCGAGCAGTATCGGGATTCCCGGGCTGATCGCGAACGCGGTGACGGCGGCGGCGAGCGGCCCGTGGGACAGCGGCACCCCGAGCCACGGTAGCCAGCCGGCGCTCACCTGGGCCGCGCCGCGCCGGTGATGAGCCGGTCGACGGTGGGATCGGTGAAGAAGTCGGCGTTGAGCCGGGCGAATGCGGACACCTCAAGCAGGTTTGTGTTGCGTTCGTCGGGCGCTGCGGCCGGGGGATTGCGTCGGTGCAGGAGCTCGGACTCGATGTGGGCGACCACAGGCCGGCGATCGGCCGTGAACTGGGAGACGACCCGTTTCGAGACGTTCGCGGAACGCGCCACCTGCGGCTCGCGGAAGTGGTTCAGCATGGCCCGCCAGATGATCAGGTCGGTTGGACGGCGGATGAGCTGGTCCAGCAGGGGTGCGGCGCGTTTGTACGGGCGGGCCGCGGTGTCGTCGGCACGGTGCCCGGCCTGCGCGGCCTCAACGGCCCGCCGCAGCGGCCCGCGCCCGGCGCTTTTGGGTACGACCGTCCACGTCTCCGGGAAGAACCTGAACACGGCCAGGAGGAACAGCATCCTGTTGTCCTCGTCGACCGAGTGCACGACGCTGGCAATGCCGTGTGTGGACAGAACGTCGAAGGCAGCCAGGCCGCTCTCGCGCGTTTCCTTGCCGTAGTGCAGGTCGACCAGCGCGAGTTGAAAGTCGCCGTCCCGGTCGAGTAATGCGGCCAGTTCCGTGGGATTACGGACGCCGACCACCTCGACATCGCGGTCCGCCTCCAGCGCGCGGGCGACCTCGGTCTCCGCCATCAGAAGGTCGTCGACAACAAGAACACGCATGGTCATATCCTTTCCAGAGCCCGGCTGGATGGCAGTCCCGAACGCGGCTGCGGCGAACGCCAGCGCACGTTCACCGTGGCTCCCGATCCCGATCCCGATCCCGATCCCGTATCCGTATCCGTATCCGTATCCGTATCCGTATCCGTATCCGTATCCGTATCCATATCCGTATCTTCGCCCGCATGTGCACTCGCAGTCGTACCGTTGAAGAACGCGATGCGTCCGCCGTAGCGGTGGATCTCCCACTGCAGGACCCGCAGGCTGCCAGTCGGATCAGCCAATGCGTCGGCCGGCATGCCCGGACCGTTGTCACGGACCTGGACCTCGACCCAGGGAAAGTCACCGTCCGGGATCGTGGTCACGAACACTTCCACCTGCTGCGCACCGGCTTTGAAGGCGTTGGTCACCAGATCGGCGATGACCCGGCGGGCCAACTGGTAGTCGGTTCCGGACAGCACCAGGTCAGCGCTGCCGTCGGCAAGCCGGCAACGTCCCCGCATGCCGTCCGGCAGAACTCGCACCAGGGCGTTCCACAGCGTGGCGAACAGGCGTGGGCCCGGTTCCCCTGCGCCCCGGAGCAGTTCCAGGCGTGCCTCCTCGACCACCACCAGCAGGTCCCGGACGAGCGCGCGGACCTCGGCATGGTTCGGCGCTGGCGCCTCGACGGTGTTGGCGACGATCCGGACGGCATTCTTGATGAGGCTGTGCAGGTCCTGCGCGACACCTTTGCGGACCGCATCCTCCGCATCGCGGACGGTCTCCGCGGCGGCGGCGAGTATCTGGTCGAAACACACCCACACGATCTGCAGGAGCAGTGGGCTCAGCCCAAGCGACACGCGCAGCACGGCCGGGACCGCGGTCAGCTCCGCCGTCCACGGTACGGCGATGATCAGAAGAACGAGGCTGCTGGCGCCGACCGGCATCAGGCGGCGGAGCACCACGAGGAACGGTGCTGGCGGGCCGGTGCTGCGGTCCGGGCCGACGATCACCGGGACAGGCGGGGCGTACCAGCCCGCATCCAGCACGATGTTGAGAAACAGCATCCAGGTGAAGCCGACGAGGGCGAGCAGAGCCACCGAGCGGGCGTTGGCCGACAGCCCCGGTACCGCCCACGGGCCGGCGAACAGCAGCCCGGTGCTGAGGGCGCCGAATGCCTCCAGCAGGCCAGGGAGGTCAACCTCGGCATGCCCCCGGGCCTGGAACAGGTGGTCGGCGAGCCAGCGCAGACCCGGTATCCGTTCCAACCGCGCCACCAGACGAGGGCGGGCGTGGATGAACGCCATCGGGCAGCCCACCGTGATGAGCACCAGCTGACCGGCTCCCCGCGGGAGCTGGGTTGCGGGTAATCGCGCGGCTGCGGCCCACAACAGCGCGACGCAGCCGAGCCTGAGCCATGACGTCGTCCGGTGTTGCGCATCGTCCACCGCCCGGACAGCGGTCGCCCAGACCACATCCGAACGATCGGTGCGCACAGCAGTCTCCCCGTCGTCAGGACCAGTGGTCCGAATGATTCTGCACGATCACAGGCTGGTACCAGGGAAAACTTCGCGTGTTCCCGACGGGGCCCGCGCACAGTCGGTGCTCAGTGCCCAGCTGGTGTTCAGCGCGACATGGACTGGTAACGGCGGATGCTGAGTGACGCGAAGATCACGATGAGGACCGTGACCCAGATCAAGGTGGCAAGTATCGGGTGCTTCGTGGGGAAGCCGCTGCTGCCGAAGGGATTCGGGTTACCGAACAGAACCCGCATCGCGGCGGTCAGGGAGCTCACCGGATTCCATTCCGCCACCGGCTGTAGGAAGCCGGGCAGCGTCTGGATGGGGACGAAGGCGTTGGACAGGAACGTGATGGGGAAGATCGCGGTGAACGCCACCTGCTGGGCGACCTCGACGGTCGGCACCAGAAGGCCGAGCCAGACACCGATCCAGGCCATCGCGTAGGCGAACAGCAGCCCGAGGGCCACCGCCGCGAGAAAGCGGATCGGTCCGTTGCGGACCCGCCAACCGACGACAAGGCCGGAGAGCATGAGTACCGCGAGTATCACGGCGTTGTAGACGACGTCGGAGACCGTGCGCCCGGTCAGGAAGGCCGAGCGGGCCATCGGCAGCGAGCGGAAGCGGTCGATCAGGCCTTTGGCGAGGTCGTCGGTGATGCCGATGGCGGTGGTCGCCGCCGCAAAGGTAAGCGTCTCCGCGATGATCCCTGCCATGACGTATTCGCGATAGGAGCCGCCTCCCGGCAGCGGGATCGCCCCGCCGAACACGTAGGAGAAGAGCAGTACGAACATCACTGACTGCAGGATCGCGACGATCGCCAACTCGGGGATACGGGGGATCCGCTTCAGATTGCGCCAGGCGACGACCAGCGAGTCGGCTACGACCGATGCGCTGGCGGCGGGCGCACGCAGTCTCCAGCGAGATCTCCGGGACTGCGCAGCTGGATGATCGTGTATCCGTCGGCCCGGGTACGCGGGGTCCATGGGGCTTGTCACGAGGCTCTTCCCACACGTGCGTCAACCGTCTTATCGCCATCGCCATCGCCATCGCCCTCGCCATCGCCATCGCCATCGCCCTCGGCGGACTTCTGCCGCGCGGCGTGGCCGGTGAGCCGGAGAAACACGTCGTCCAGAGTCGGGCGGCGTAGCCCGAAGTCGTCCAGCACGATTCCAGCCTCGTCAAGGGCCCGGATGAGGGTGGTGAGCTTGCGCATACCACCGTCGGCGGGCGCGGTCAGGCGTTTCGCCCGCTCGTCAACGACGGTGCCAGCAGCGCCAGCAGCGCCAGCGGTATCGGCGGTGCAGTGGCGGGAGATGACATTCCGGGCCCGGTCGAGGTCCGCCGGGTCGTTGACGACGATCTCGACCCGTTCGCCGCCGACCTGCGACTTGAGCTCGGCGGCCGTGCCACGGGCGATGATCTTACCGTTGTCGACGACGGCGATGACGTCTGCGAGCGCGTCGGCTTCCTCCAGATACTGCGTCGTCAGCAGCAACGTCGATCCTTCACGGACGAGATCGCGGATGACGTTCCACATCGAAACCCGACTGCGCGGATCGAGACCGGTGGTCGGCTCGTCCAGGAAGAGCAGCTGTGGGTGGCCGATGAGAGCCGAGGCGAGGTCAAGGCGGCGGCGCATACCACCGGAGTAGGTCTTGACGATGCTGTCCGCCGCGCCGGACAGCGCGAACTGTTCGAGCAGTTCGCCGGCGCGGCTGCGCGCGGTGCGGCTCGGCAACTGGTAGAGCCTGCCGAACATCCACAGGTTCTCGGCGGCGGTGAGGTTCTCGTCGACGGCGGCATACTGCCCGGACAGGCCGATGAGCCGGCGCAGTTGCTGCGCGTCGCGCACCACGTCGTGGCCGAGTACGGTCGCCCGGCCGCTGTCGGGCCGCAACAGGGTGGCCAGTATGCGGACGGTCGTGGTCTTGCCGGCACCGTTGGGGCCGAGCAGACCGAGGACCGTGCCCCGCGCGACCTCCAGATCGAGGCCGTCGAGCGCATGTACCGGGCCGGCGCGGGTCGTGAACACCTTGGTGAGGGCTTGTGCACTGATAGCTGACACGAAGTGGCCTCCTTCCAGACGTCGGACAACCAACAGTGAGATCACAAGCCGCCCACGTCCCTGTTGCCGGGCACTGGTAGGGCGACCGGACGCTCCAAGTATCGGTCGATGCGTCGGAGGTCACCGGTCCACGCGCGTGCGGTCCGGTGCTCAGTCAGCCTCCCGCCAGGCTGTTCCGCCCAGGCGGGCTATGCTGCCGACCGGACTCGGAGGGACGAATGCGGGCACGGTGGGCAGCGGCGGCACTGGTGATCGTCGCGTTGACGGCAGGGTGTGGCGGGGGAG
Source organism: Protofrankia sp. Cas8 (assembly GCF_963555845.1). Lineage (NCBI taxonomy): Bacteria > Bacillati > Actinomycetota > Actinomycetes > Frankiales > Frankiaceae > Protofrankia > Protofrankia sp. Cas8. The sequence goes on from NZ_CAUVXI010000021.1 coordinate 20,241, forward strand.
CGGCGGACCCTGAGGAGACGCCACCGCCGAACACGCCTGGCTACCGGCTCGCCTTGCTCGACGGCGAGGCGGATCCCAGCTTGGCGACCATCCAGCGGTACGACAGCGCCATCCAGACGGTGGCGAGCGGATGCAAGGGCAGCGCTGTCGAGGTGGCCAGGCTCGCACAGGAGTCACGGGACGCGTTGACCAACGGAAAGGTCTTCGAGGACATCATCATCATCCTCAGAGACGTCGCGGGCTACACCGCGGACGCCGCGGATTGCAAGGCCGCGTTCACAAGCTATGTCGTTGTCCAGCTCAAAGGCGAAGACGATCCGAACTGAACGACGATCCCAACTGGCCGGCGATCAATAATAGGATTGACAGGACGGCACGCCGGGGATGGGTTCGTTCTGCCCACCCTGGGATACCGCGGTTGCCGGCAGATACCCCCAGGCACCGGTGTAGCCATGGGTGTTGGAGTTCCCGGAGTCGCCCTGGGTGTAGAGCCACCAGGTGTTGGTGTTTCCCTGGATGACAGGGTTCGACCGGCCCTGGTACTGGCATATCACCCATACCTTTGCGGATCCGTCCATGTATCCGCTGTCATCAAGGTCTTCCGAAGCCTGGTTGGAGCGGACGTTGGCGTAGACGGCCGAGCCCACGTAGGTACTGCAGGTGTAGATGGTCGGGAAATGTCGTCCGGCGTAGTCGTTGATCGACTCGCTGCTCGCCGGACAGCTGCCGACCGAGGCCGGCTGCGGTTGGGGGGCGGTGGAAGGGGCCGGCTGGGCCGGCTGGGCCGGAGCGGACGAGACGCTCGGAGCGCTGCTCGCCCGAGGTTGCGGATCCGCCGGACCCGCGGCGGGCGGACCGGCGGCGGATGGACCCACAGCGGGCGGTGCCGCGGCGGCCGACACCGGCGGTGGGAGCGAATCCGGGTTCGCCGGCGCCGCGTCCGTCGATCCGCTTCCGCTTCCGCTTCCGGAGTTGGAGTTGGATGGCGCCGGGCTGATCGTGCCAGCGGCCGATGTCGGGTCGCCTGAGGGCGCGGGATCGGTCCCGCCGGGTGTCGGTGACGCCGTCACCGACGGGATGACGGACTTCGCCGTCCGCGTCTGGGCTGTGTCGGTACCCCCTCGTAGGACGGCAGCCAGTACCGCGATCACCACGAGTACGGCTGCCGCACCCGCGGCCGTAGCCAACCACGCGCGTCGAAGGCGTCGGTGACCCGAGCCGGTGCCCGCGGGTACCGGCACGGGCGGTGGCATCGGTGTTCGCCGTGCCCGGGTTCTGGTGGGCGTGTCCACCGCCTCGCGGAACCCGGGCGCCAACGGCGGCGTGTCCGCAAGGCATGGCGTGTGCGCAAGGCGCGGTGTGTCGGGTTCCAGGTCATCTCCGGCTGGCACCGGTCGGGCCAGCGGCTCGCTTCCGATGACGTCCCGCAAGCTGTTGAACGTCTGGACAAGGCTGACCGCGGTCGGGCGTTGTTGTGGATCGACCGCCATCATGGACCCGATCAACAGCCGCAGCGGCTCGGCGACGGCCGGGTCGAGCTCCGCGGCATCGCCGGCGAGGATGCGGCGGATGAGCGTCGCGGGTCCGTCGCCGGCCTGGGGTGCGAACGGAGCCGTGCCGGTAAGCAGGGTGTACAGGGTTGAGCCGAACGCGTAGATGTCGGCCGCCGGCGAGTAGCGCAGGCCGTCGAGCACCTCGGGCGCGCAGTGGACCGGTGTAAACGCGTCAAGGCTGACCGACTCCTCCGAGTCGGTGCGGATGCTTGCCACCCCGAAATCGCTCAGCACCGCGCAGCCATCATCGGAGACCAGGAGATTTCCTGGTTTGACGTCACGATGAGTAATTTTGGCATCATGCGCCGCAGCGACCGCGCAGGCGACGGACACCCCTACGCCGACGGTTTCAAGCACGGACAGCTGGTTGCCGCCATGTATCCGGTCCGCCAGCGATCCCCGTGGGAAGTACTGCATCGCGATGAAGGGCCGGTCATCGGCGGTGGCGCCTGCGTCGTACACGGTGATGACCTCTGGGAGGTGCGACAGGCGTCCGGATGCCTGGCACTCGCGGGTGAACCGGCGCAGTGCGTTCGCGTCCCCGAGGTTGGTGCCCAGAACCTTTACGGCGACCGTTCGCGCGAAACGTTCCTGGTGAGCGGTGTACACGGTGCTGAACCCACCGGTCGCGATCCGCTGAAAATCCCGGTAACCCTCGATGGGCGGACCCGGTGAGCCCCCGCCCGTACCCTGGCTCGCCCGATCATGCCCCACGTGATCTCCTGGTGGTGTACTCGCGGGCGCACCCGTCACGGCGCATGCCCGATGTAACCACATGATAAACAGGTGCTGCGATCCGCGATGTATTCGGGGGCGCGTATCGCATCGTGACGCGACGACCGGTGCGTTGTTTTGCAAGGCTCCTTGCCGCCTTCGAGCGTGCGAAAAATCATGATCGTGTTTCTTCTGGTCCTGGGCGGTTCCCGGTGGTTGCTTCTTGGCGGAGTGCCGGTTACCGTCTCAGACGGTGGTGGGTCCACGTGGCCGCGGAAGGGGTGGTAAATGGCGGCGAGTGTCTTCGGGGGCGACCCCGAGGTCGCCCGGCAGGTGTCCGGCGAGTTGGCGAACATTCGCGGTGCGCTCTCCTCCCTGGGCACCACCTTCGATGGCCTGCATGGCATGACGGGCTCGGGGGAGGTGGAGATGGCGCTGCATCATTTCGTCACCCAGTCGTCGGATAGCCGTGAGTCGCTGGACAAGTTGCCGGAGCGGGCGTCCGGTCTTCTTCGTGGGCTGGCCGAGGGGGTGTCCGAGGTGGATTCCGGGCTCGCCGGCGTATTGACGCCGACCGCACTCGAGGGCGGTGGATCAACATCCCCCGGTGCGGTGGTGCCCGGGTCGCCGGTGGCGACGAGTGGTGCATTGTGACCATGACTGCCACCGGTGCGCCGTCCTGGTTCACGCTCCGGATTCCCCGGTCCTGGTTCGAGTTCGACGTGTGGCGGGCCAGCCGCACCGGTGACCTCGCGCGTCTGGTCGACGCTCGCATCGCGCAGGTCCCGCAGTTGCGGCCACAGCGGTCGGCCTTGCTCAAGCTGTTGCGGGAGGTCGCCGCACGGGCGGAGCGGCAGGGGGCTGTTTACTGCGCCGCCACGGCCGAACTCGTGGACGGTTCCGACGGCCTGGTGGCAAGTGTCATGGTGTTCCATACCGACGGCGCGCCGAACGTCGCGGACAACACGGCCGAGGCGATCGCGGCGCAGGTCACGGCCATGGCGCAGACCGGCCGGAGATCCCCATGGCGGGCCGTGACGATTGTCGAGATGGCGGCCGGCCGGGCTGTACGTATGCGTGGGATCGAGCGGTCGGAGCCGGACGGGGTGCCGATCGACGGTGTTGTCATGCAGACACTCATTCCCGTGCCGGGCGATCGCGGCGTCCTCAATGTTGTGCTGAGTAGTCCGCATGTTGATATCGTCGAGGAATTGTTCGAGGTGTTCAACGCCATCAGTGACACGCTGGTCTGGTCTCCGGACCGTCCGGAGCAGTTGCACGCCACGAATTCGCCCTAGTGCCTGTCCGGTAGATATTTGTCGATCTGTGCGATTGAAGATCCATCAGACCCAGGTTCATCTAACAAAGGGAGAGTGTCATGGCCAACGTCCATGTCGACTATGCTGCGCTGGATAGCGCTGCGTCCAGACTCACGGCCGCTCAGCAGGAAATGGAGACCCAGCTGGGTCAGCTGAAGGGTTTGATCGAAAGTCTGGTCGGCAGCGGGTTCATCACGGATCAGGCGTCCGGGAAGTTCCGGGATTCGTATGACCAGTGGAACACCGGCACGAGGAGCGCCATCGGCGGGTTGGCGGGCATGAGCGGTTTCCTCAAACTGGCTGTTTCGCAGCATCAGCAGCTCGATGCCACACTCAGCGCGTCCGCGGGCAGCTGACCGGGCGTTCAGCAGAGGGACTCTGGGTGGGCGGGGAGGACGGCGGTGAGCGACTGGGCTGTGCTGGAGTTGGACGGCGATCCGACTCCGGGTGACCCGGACGCCGTGCGGGAGATGGCGGCCCGGTTGCGGGAACAGGCCGAGCTCGCCGAACACAACACCGCGCGCCTGCGGGCCATCGCGGGCGGTGGTGGTGATCTGGCGATGGCCGGTGATTACGCGCCTGCGTTCACCGAGGCGCTGGTGGAGTTGCCCGAGGAGCTGGCCGGGCTTGCCCGGGCCTATCGCGGTTGCGGCGATGCGCTGTTTTCCTATTCGACCGGTCTCGCCGGCGCGAAAGCCCAGGCCGGCAGTGCGCTGCGGCAGGGGGTGGACGCCGACGGCCGGTATCAGGCGGCGTTGGGTGCGGTCCGGGCGCTGCTGCCACCGGAGCGGGAGCTGCTGTTGTGGCCGCGGGCGGAGTTGTCCGACGGCTCGATCGGTGCGGCGATCGCGACGTGGGATGCGGTGGATCTGCGGGAACAGGTGCGGTCGGCGGCCGGTCGTGGGCAGGCCGCGGCCGCGGATCGGGCGCGGGCCGCCCGGTTGGCTCGGGACGCGGCGGAGCTGCGGGGGCAGGCGGCACACGTCTGTGCCCGCGGGATTGAGGACGCGCTTGCCGGCAGTGGGATCAAGAATAAGCCGTGGTATGCGAAGGCGTGGAATGCGGTGTCGGCGCCGTTTCGGTCCTGGGACAGTTTTGTCGACCTCTGCCGGGATGTCGCCATGGTCGCGGGGGTTGTCGCGCTGTTCATCTCCGGGCCGATCGGGCTGGCGCTGGTGGCGATCGCGCTGGTCGCGAGTGCGGTGGTCTTCGCCGACACGTTGGCGAAGTATGCGCAGGGTAAGGCGTCGTTAGGGCAGCTCGGTCTGGACGCGTTGGGTCTCATTCCGGGTGGACGTGGTGTGGTCAGCGTCGCGCGGTTGGGGCGGACCGCCGCGGCGCTGGCCCGCGGGGTGGCCCGCGGGGAGGGGCTGCGGCTGGTCGGTGCCGGGTTGCGGTCCGTGGGTGGTGCGGCGTTGCGGCAGGTACGCACGGCGACCGCCTACGGTCTGGGGGCGGCCGGCCGGGTCCGGGAGACGCTCCAGGCCGGCTATCAGTTCACCAAGACCACCGCGTCCCGGGTGTTGAAGGTCGACCCGGTGGACATGGCGAGCGGGCAGATGATTCTCACGCAGGTCGACGTCGAGCTGCCCGGCCTGCTGGCCTGGGCGCTGCAGCGGACCCATCTGTCGTCGTATCGGGCGGGGCGGTGGTTTGGCCGGTCGTGGAGTTCGACGCTGGATCTTCGGTTGGAGATCGACGAGGAGGGCGTGTGTTATGCCGCGTCGGACGGGGTGCTGTTCGCCTACCCCCATCCCGCACCTGGTGCGACGGTGTGGCCGGCGGAGGGTCCACGGTGGCCGTTGACCCGTGACGCCGCCGGTGCCTATACGGTGGCCGACCCGGCGATGGGCCACGTTTTCCACTTCGCGCTCCCGGCCGACGGTGCCCGGGAGGTGGCCCTGCCACTCGCTGCGATCACTGATCGTAACGGCCACCGGGTGGAGTTGGGCTACGACGCCGCCGACGGGACGCTCGCCGAGATCACCCATTCGGGTGGGTACCGGCTGGTGGTGGACACCCAGCAGGGGCTGGTCACTGCGATCCGGTTGCGGGGGCGGGCGGGCGAACCCGACACCGAGGTTGTCCGGTATGGCTATGACGGGGCCGGCCGGCTGATCGAGGTGGTGAACTCCTCGGGTCGGCCGTTGCGCTTCAGCTATGACCCCGCTGGA
>NZ_CAUVXI010000021.1:26448-29651 GCF_963555845.1 Protofrankia sp. Cas8
GATTGTCCGGCCGGACGGCAGCCGGATGACCGCACAATGGAATGATCTGCGACTACCGGTGACGCTGGTCGAGCCGGATGGTGCCCGCTGGGAACGCACCTACGATGACCGGGGCAACCTGACGGCGGTGGTCGATCCGGTCGGGGCGCGGACCGGGTTCGCCTATGACGACCGCGGGCGGCTCACGACCGTCACCGACGCGCTCGGCCAGACCCGGCGGGTGGTCACGGATGCCGCCGGTCTGCCGGTCGCGGTGACCGATCCCCTCGGTACGGTGACCTCCTGCGAGCGGGACGGGTTCGGCCGGGTGGTCGCGGTGACCGACCCGGTGGGCGGGGTGACCCGGTTCGGGTGGACGGTGGAGGGCAAACCCGTATCCCGGACCCTGCCCGACGGGGCGGTCGAGCGGTGGAGCTATGACGGGGAAGGAAACCTTGTCGAGCATGTGGACGCGGCCGGTTTGGTGACCCGCACCGAGGTGACGCATTTCGATCTGCCGGCGGTGCGGACCGGCCCGGACGGGGCGCGGCTGGCCTTCGTCTATGACACGGAACTGCGGCTGGTGGCGGTGACGAATCCGCAGGGCCTGGTGTGGCGGTATGACTACGATCCGGCCGGGAATCTGGTGCGGGAGACCGATTTCAACGGCCGGGTGCTGGCCTACGTCCATGATGGCGCCGGGCAGGTCGTTGAACGTGTCAATGGTGCCGGGGAGAGCGTGCGGTTCACCCGCGATCCGCTCGGGAACGTGACCGAGACACGATCCGCGGACGGTGTGACGACCTTCGCTTACGACGCCGTCGGCCGGGTCGTGCGCGCTACCAACTCCGATGCGGACTGTGTGTTCAAGCGGGACCCTCTCGGCCGGGTACTGGCCGAGACGTGTAACGGCCGGACGGTGTCCTCGACGTTCGACGTGCTGGGCCGGCGGGTGCGGCGGGTGACGCCGTCCGGAGCGGACAGCCGCTGGGAGTATGACCCGAACGACCTGCCGCTGTCGCTGCACACCGCTGGTCGGACGGTGCGGTTCGTCCACGACGCGGCGGGCCGGGAGGTGACGCGCAGTCTGGACAGCGGGGTGGTGCTGGGGCAGGCGTGGGACGCCAACCACCGACTGCTGTCGCAGAACGTGACCGCGGGGCACGCACGGGTGCTCCAGCGCCGGGACTACTCCTACAGCCCGGATGGGTATGTCACCGAGATCGATGACATGCTCGCCGGCCTGCGCCGGTTCGACCTCGACCCGGCGCGGCGGGTCACCGCGGTCCACGGCTCGGACTGGTCCGAGCGGTACGTCTACGACGCGGCGGGCAATATCATCGACGCGTCCTGGCCGGTGCCCGCGCAGCGTGACGGCCGGGACGGGGGGGACCATGCGGCGCAGGGCGGTCGGGAGTACGCCGGCACGCTGATCCGCCGGGCCGGCCGGGTCCGCTACGAGCATGACGGCCAGGGCCGGGTGACGCTGCGCCAGCACAAGCGGCTGTCGGGTAAGCCGCGTACCTGGCGCTACAGCTGGGATGCCGACGATCGGCTGACCGGTGTCACCACCCCGGACGGCCAGCGCTGGCGTTACCGGTACGACCCGTTCGGCCGGCGGATCGCCAAGCAGCACCTCAGCGGCGATGGCACCGGCGACGCTGGTGAGGTGGTCGAGCGGATCGACTTCGCCTGGGACGGCGTTGTCCTCGCCGAGCAGCGGCACGTCGCCGGGGACGATCCGGCACCTCGCGTCACCACCTGGAACTGGGAGCCCGGCGGTTTCCGTCCGCTCACCCAGTCCGAGCGTCGCCCGTCTGAGACGGCTATGGGCGGCAAAACCGGCGACGACGACACCGCCGCTGACCACGACAGCGACGAGCAGGCGTGGTTCGACGCCCGGTTCCACGCCATCGTCACCGATCTGGTCGGCACACCTACCGAACTCGTCGACCCCGCAGGCGAGCTCGCCTGGCAGGTCCGCACCACCCTCTGGGGCGTCAGCCCGCCGCCCGTCGGCCAGGACGTCGACTGCCCGCTGCGTTTCCCCGGCCAATACCATGACCCCGAAACCGGCGCCAACTACAACTATCACCGCTACTACGACCCAGAAATGGGCCGATACGAAAGTAATGATCCTCTTGAATTGCAAGGGGGGTTCAATCCACCTTGCTACGTGCCTAATCCGATAACATGGCTGGACCCGTTTGGATTGGCACCTTGCGATCGGTTGAACTGGAGTTCGCGGGCAAACCGGACTTCGGTGCAGAATGCATTTGCGCATTGGAAGAAACACGGCGGCCAATTTCCGCACATTCCGAACGCGCTGCAGTTCGTGCGGAAGGCCCACGAATTCATGGATAAGCCTCCATTGGGGGCACGAACCGTCCGCACCACGAGGTACGACGGCGCGGTGGATATCGAGACGTGGGATCCTGCTACGAATATTTTTGGCGTGCGTTCCGATGGTGGGTTGATGCGTACGTTCCAGGTGCTCGATCCCTCCCATCCCAGCTACGCCAACATTATCGGCAGGTTTTAGATGGCTTCGTCAGATGGCAGCGATGCCAGATGTCGGGTTTGCGGCCTTGACTTGGGCGAACCCCCATGGGGGCCAGATGGTTCGAGTCCCACCTATATCATCTGTTGGTGCTGTGGCGCAGAAGCGGGTGTGGACGAGATTACTCGAGAATCGGCACTGTATTTTCGAAAAAAATGGATCGATTCCGGTGCGCAGTGGTTCAGTCCGAGGGAGCGCCCTGTTGGCTGGGATTTGCAAGAACAGATAACTCATATTCCAGCTTGCTACAGGTGAAGAGATAGTCGCACAACCGGGGTGGAAGGGCTGGGACGAAGCGTTTGAGGGTTTTGGGCGGTGCTCGTTGCTAACCGTGAACGTGGGGACACCGCTGGGTGCACAGGATTTCGGGAAGAAGGGCGTGCATGTGCACGCCCAACGGCGTCGAAGTCGTCCTTCGTCCGGGTACCGACGGAATCGTGCTTAAACCCTTCTATGGTAAGGATTTCGGCGGCCCCTTTGATGCGGCTCTTCCTCATGTCGAGAAGGCCCTTCGGGGCCCGGTATTCCGAGCGAAGCTCAAGGGTCAGCTAGAGACCGCGCTGCCCGGTCTTGCGAAGAATCCGGATCGGTTGGTGAGGAATCGATCTATCGAAGTCCATCGACTTCTCAAATTGCTGGAAAGAATTGGAAGATGATTGGCTGG
>NZ_CAUVXI010000021.1:29676-38930 GCF_963555845.1 Protofrankia sp. Cas8
GCGTCGAAGTCGTCCTTCGTCCGGGTACCGACGGAATCGTGCTTAAACCCTTCTATGGTAAGGATTTCGGCGGCCCCTTTGATGCGGCTCTTCCTCATGTCGAGAAGGCCCTTCGGGGCCCGGTATTCCGAGCGAAGCTCAAGGGTCAGCTAGAGACCGCGCTGCCCGGTCTTGCGAAGAATCCGGATCGGTTGGTGAGGAATCGATCTATCGAAGTCCATCGACTTCTCAAATTGCTGGAAAGAATTGGAAGATGATTGGCTGGAAATCGTTGGTCTCGAAGACTCTGCCGAGATTCCGGATCTACCATTCCGGGTGTGCCGGATAATCGGCTATCTGGGAACTGGGCCATATGATGACATTCTCGTCGTCGTTCTGGATGGGGACCGGGGAAGGTTGGTGATAGCGAATGGAGATTCGGCGGGAGTCAATTGCGTTGCCATGACTTCAAGCTGTCGACTTTTGGTTCTCAAAGAACTCGTCAGAGTCGACTTTGAGGCCGTGCATGCGGGCGGCTACGAGGTGTTGGCCCCACCGGCCGGCAAACTGCTTGCCGCCAGTCGCAACGGTGTCGCCGCCGACCTGCCGATCCGGACGGTCGGCCCGGATGGTATCGGCGATCTTTGGCTCGAGCGGTCCGATTCCCTGGGAGGCAGTGCGCTGCGGAACAGTGCTGAACGGCCGGCGGTGGTCAGGTTCTGTGTTCCGCGGAACGCACAGATACAGCGGGATCGTAGGTAGAAAAGGTCATCATAACGGCCGATTCCACCTACTGTCGGACGACATTCGGCCGAACGGTAGGTGGTTCTGGTCATCAGGATGGCCTCAACGACCTACGAATTCTGGTTTTGTTATTTGGATTCTGTTTACCGGCGGCATCACATGGCAGACGGTGAAGCCTTTTGACCGACATGACCATGCCACCCTGCTGCGGGATACGGCGGCGGTGCCGGGGACCGGCTACCGGGCCAGCTGCACCAGGGCCGTGGTGCGGGCGGTGGCGAGGTAGCCGCGGCCGGCCGGAGCGGCGAAGAACTGGTCGGGTTCCAGTTTGAAGCCGTGATCGTATGCCGTCCCCCGCACGGTGGGCGTGAGCAGCAGCCGGGCACCGCTGGTCATGATCTCGCTGACGACCCGAGCGAGGGAGCGGTGCTGACCGGTGAGGATGGGTGCCGCGTCGCCGCACAGCACCAGCGCGTGGCGGCCGAGCGAGCCGGGGCCCGCGATGTCCTGAAGCAGCGTCGGGCCGTCGGCGAAGTTGACCTGGGTCGGAATCAGGGTGATCTGTCCGCAGTCGTCGACGACCACCGCGTACCGGCCGTCGCCGAAGGCTTCGGCCGTGGCCCGTAGGTCGGTGTCCTGCACCGTCGTCCCGGTCACGATCCGGACGCCGTCGTCGTCATCCCCGACAAGGGTCGGCAGCGGTGAGCGTGGTGGGGCGAGGACCAGTACGCCGACGCCGATCCGCCGCAGCCCGCGAATGACGGTCGCCGCCGCGGTCGTCCGTCCGGACCTCGTGGGGCCGGAGACCAGCAGCACGTGCGGCCCGGCGTCGAAGAAGTCCATCCCCACGACGTCCAGATTCAGGCCGCCCACGCCGAGCGGCAGCCAGGTGTCGGACGGGGGCGGGTCGGGTAGCCGCAGGTCCTCGACCCTGAGCTGGGTCGGTAGCGGCGGGAACGGCCGTGGCAGGCGGGCTGGTCCGGCGGCGGGCAGTCGGGTGGTGGTAAGCCGGGCGGTGACCTGGCCGATGAGCATGTCGGCGTCGACATCTGGGCGGCAGATCTGGACGTGCGTCCCGGTGGCGGCGTCCACGGCCCGGCCGGGTACGGTCGGCGGGCTCGCCACCCCTGACGGCAGTTGTGCCCGGCGCACCTCCTCCTTGCCGAACGGCAGGAGCAGGCGGTGGGTGAACAGCGTCGCCACTCTGCTGGTGAACAGCTCCTGGCCGCCCAGCGGCACGACGTGTACACCCAGCGGTGGCCCGGCCTCGATCGTCTCGCGCAGCGTGGTCAGCAGGGACGTCTCCTGAAACGTCGGGTCGCTGCGGTTTTCGAACCGTTCCCAGCCGTCGACCACAACGACGATCCACGGCTCCCGCTGTCCCTCGGTCGCCGGGCCGCCACCGCCACCGCCACCGCCACCCAACCGTGCTGTCTGGCGCCGGGCGACCTCCGCATGCAGCCAGGTGACGAACCGGCGGATGCGGTCGGGCTCGTCGCCGGCGATCACCGCGCCGCAGTGCGGCAACCCCGCGTAGGCCGCCAGCCCCGCCGGTTGGTGCTCGATGACGTACACCTGCGCCTCGTCCGGCCGAAAGCGTGCCGCCAGACTGGTGATCAGTGTACGGGCCAGCGTCGTGCGGCCCTGCTGCGGCCCACCGGCCACCAGCAGCCGGTCCCTTCCGGCGAGGTCGAGCACGGCCGGCGGCTGGGCCTGGGCGTCGGGGATGTCGATCAGGCCGTACGGGATAGCCGTCGCGGGGGGTTCGACGGTGGCCCTGGCGGTAAGGTCGTCGAGCGTCAGGTCCGCGGGCAGCGACGGCAGCAGCGGTCGCAACGGCGCCGGGCGGCCCAGCCGGCTGGCGGCGGCCTCGATCGCGCGGACGGTCAACGTCTGGTCGGTGGCCGCGCCGCCGTGGTCCGCTCGATCCTCCGGCCGGGCGGTGCCGAGCGCGACCCAGTCCACGATCCGGATGTGAGCGGGCCGCGCCCCACCGACGGGCGGCGGATCACCCAGGTAGCCGGACTGGAACAGGCGCGGCGTCCGCGTCTCGTCCTTCGTGCAGAGAATCATGCCGCGGCCACGCAGCCGGCCGGGGATGGCCGCGGCATCCGGTATGCCCAGGACCTCGACGCTGTCGGCCGGCTCGTTCTGTCGGAGGGTGATCCGCAGTTCGATGTTGTTCTTCAGCTCGGCCGACAGCTTGCCCTGCAGCGACTGCGTGGCCAGCACCAGGTGCATGCCCAGCGACCGGCCTTTGGCCGCGACGTTGACCAGTGCCCGCAGGAAGTCCGGGGACGTCTCCAGTACCCGGGCGAACTCATCGAAGATCATAACAAGGCGGGGGAGCGCGGGCAGCCCGGGTGCATCGCGCCGGGCCCGCCAGTACTCGTCGATCTCACCGCCGTACCGGGCGAGCAGGGACTCCCGGCGGCGCACCTCCGCCCGTACCGAGGCGAGGACCCGGTCGGCGGCAGCCTGGTCGAAGACGTCCGCCGGTGTCTCGCCGGTGGAGCGGATGAGCCCGACGACGTGCGGGCAGCGCTCGAACGGGAGGAACGCGCTGCCGCCCTTGAAGTCGACGAGGACGAGGTTCAGCTCGTCGGGGGTGTTGGCCAGTAACAGCGAGGTGACGAGCGTCTGGAGCAGGATGCTCTTGCCCGCGCCGGTGGCGCCGCCGAGCATCGTGTGCGGTCCCTGCCCGGCGAGGTCGACGGTGACCGGACCGTCCCCGTCCGCGCCGAGGAGCACCCGGGTGGTCGGCCCCGGCTGGTCCGCCCACAGGGCGAGCACGTCGTCCGCGGACGGTAGGCCGACGCCGACGAGGTCGAGGAAGCGCACCGGGTAGGGGATGGCTGATTCCGCACTGCCCAGTGACAGCCGGTCGCGCAGGGCTGCGAGGGCCCGAGCGAGCAGCTCGGCGTCGGCGGGGTCGATTCCCTCGCAGCGGCCGACCGCGACCTGCTCGCCGCGGCGGTGGGTCAGCCGGACGGCACGAGTGTCGTCGACCTGACATTCTGCGCGGCACTCGTTCATCCCGTGCCGGTCGACGGCGATCACGTACACGCCCGCCTCCGGCCCGTCCCGCAGGATCGCCTTCATACCCGACAGGTTGCGCAACGCGAGTGCACCGTCGAGCACGACCACGACGTCCTCGGCGAAACCGACGTTCCCGCTGCCCCGGCGTTCGGCGGACCGGATGGTGATCAGATCCCGGAGCTCGGCGATGCGGCTGGCCCGGGTGTGCTCGGTGTTGCCGACCCAGCAGGGCACCGGGCCCGCCTCACCTGCGGCGACGTGCGGCAGCCAGGCCGCCCACGCCAGGTCGCCCCGATCCCCGGATGTGATCAGGACGATCCGCAGGTCGTCGGGGCTGCGGAGCACGCCGAGCTGGACCAGCAACCACCGGGCCAGGTCAGCGGCGGGGCCGGCCGGACCGGTGACGCCCAACACACCCACGGCGCGCAGGTCGACGGTCAGCGGCACGCCGCGCAGGGTCGGCTCGGTGAAACCGGCCCAGCGCTCGCCGCGCAGGTCGATCGAGGCGGGCTCGTCCGCGGTGCCCACTCGCAACCGCAGACCGTCCGGCGAGTCCGCGTTGCGCGGCCATACCCGGCGGTCGGCTCCGGTCGCGGCAAGGGTGAGGTCGAGCCGGTCGGGCGCCTGCGCGCGGCGGATCTTCTCCTCGGCGGCCACTGCGGTCGTGATCGTGTGCAGCGCCGCCCCCTTCTCCTTCTCGAAGCGTTGATCGTCAGCGCCCCGCTGTCTGCGGGTCACCAGCTGGTTGCCGATGACGCTGGCCGGGCCGAGTAGGCAGGTCACCAGCAGGATGGGGTTGCGCATGACCACGAACAGGACGCCACCGATAAGGACCGGCAGCAGCGCCGGGATCCAGACGGCGCCGCGGGAGGCGGTCTGGCGGGTGGGGACCGACGGCAGCGTCACCTCGGTACGTCCGACGGCGGGTGTCGGGGCGAAGGCCCGGTCGAAGTCGAGGCGACCGTCGTGGCTGCGAGTCGTCGGCAGCGGCGAGCGGGGCAGCGGCACCCACTCCATGCGGTCGGTACCGGCCTCGAGAACGGCCCCGGCCGCAAGGGGCGCCGGCCCGACCAGGGACGCGTCGTCGACCAGGGTGCCGTTGCTGGAATGGAGGTCCTCAACGGTGACCGCGCCATCCCTCGACACCGTGAGCGCCGCATGGTTGCGGGAGACTTCGTCACAGGTGAGCACGACCCGTGCCTGCGGATCGCGTCCCATGACGTGGCCGCCCGGATCGAGCCAGCTGACCAGGCCGGCGTCGTGGCCGTCGAGCACCCGCAGCGCGCCGACGGCACCGGGCACAACGGCGCGCGGTTGTGGACCCGGCGCTCCGATACTGATTGTCGTGCCGTGCACCAGCGGGCTGTCGCCAACGGTCGCGGCGGGGTCGAGCAGTCGGCCGTCGACGAAGCAACGGCGACCGCCGACCGGTAATGGCAGCGCGTCGAGCACGGAACCGACCCCGGTCCCGGGATCGGCCGATATCTCGACGTCATACCGCGCGCCGGTGCCGGGGTCGTGCACACTCAGTCTGAGGATCATCCTCTGCTTTGCTCTGTGTGTGTCCGTGTGCTGTAGCCACCGCCAGGTACCACCAAGAACAGTGTCTCGGACATCATCGGAGGCCGACCGCTTGAGGTGTGCCCGGGCACGTACAGGTTCGTCAAGGACCGGCGATTGCCCTCGGGTGCCGCCGTGAGGAACGGATGTCTTCGTCAGGCCAGTCGTCTGCAACGGTTTCTGTGCCAGAATCCAGCATGGCAAGTCTACCCAGGTCGGCTGAAGACCTCACCCCCGCGATGCTGACCACCCTGTTGCGTTCGGCCCATCCAACAGTTGTCGTCGACGGGGTGGACCTGATAGGCGCGACGCGGGTCGGTGTTGCCACCGCTACCGGTGAGAAGGCATCAACCGCGGATCGTCTGACGCTCGGATTGCAGTACGCGCCGGGATGCGATGCAGGGCTGCCACCGCGGATGTTCCTCAAGACCCTGCTGGTCGGTGAGGATCAGTCGGGTCTGCCGCGCGCAGCTCCCGCCATGTACCGCACGGAGATCGGTTTCTACCGGGAGGTCCGCCCCCAGCTCGACGTGGAGGCACCCCGGATGTTCTTCGGCGATCTCGACGACGAGACCGGGCAGTTCGTGGTGCTCATCGAGGATCTCTCGTTGCGGGATGCAACATATCCCAATGCGCTGGGGTCACTGACCCGTGAACAGGCTGCCGCGCTGCTTGCGGAGCTGGCCAAGGTCCATGCCGCCTACTGGTCAAGTTCTGATCTTCACGAGGTCTTCCCATGGCTGGAGACACCCGACTCGGGCGAGAACATGGAGTTCTTCCGGACCATCGGTCGGAAGATCTTCGACAAGCAGCTGAAGATCGACTGGAAAGCCGAGATCGTCGCCGGACTCGGGCGATCACACGACGAACTCTGGGCGGCGTTGTGGAAGCTTCAGGTCCTCATGGAGAAGGAACACAGATGCCTGCTGCACGGTGACGCTCACGTCGCCAACACCTATCTGCTGCCGACGGGTGGCGGACTGCTCGACTGGCAGTTCTGCAAGGCCGGTAACTGGTCCAGCGACGTCGCCTACCTGATCGTGACCGCCCTTGATTCTGAGCGTCGGCGGACCCTTGAGCGGGACCTGATCGCCGGTTACCTCGACGAACTCGCCCGCCACGGCGTCACGCCTCCCAGCGCCGATGACGCCTGGCTGCTCTACCGGCAGAACATGGTCTGGGGGGTGGCTGTGGGCTGGGTGATGACTCCGCCCACCCACCACGGCCCGGCTCTGATCAGTGCCAACCTTCAGCGGTGTGTCACTGCTGCCATCGACCTCGAGTCCTTCAAGGCCGTCAGCTGACCGCAGCGTTCGCTCCGCTGATGTCAATCCCCGCCGATGTCGGCGGCCGGTGATCTTACCGGCCGCCGTGGCTGTCGGCCGCGGTGGGCTGCCCGTCGTGGTCGTTGCGGGGCGCTGGCGTCGGCTCACCCGTCGGCGTCGGCTCACCCGTCGGCGTCGGCTCACCCGTCGGCGTCGGGTCCCCGAAACGCCAGCCGGGTAGGATATGGCGGCGGTAGAAGGCCCGGTACTCGCGTATGGCCGCCCCGTCCGGTTTCACTGAAAGGGGCTTGGCGGGGGCCCGCATCCACCTGAGAACTTCCATGTCGGAGTAGTAGTTCCACTTGATGATGAAGAACATGAGCCGGCCCAGAACACGGTTGAGCGGGCCGAAGTAACGGTCAGGGCCGATCTTGCGGACGGCGATACGCCAGGTGAAGATGAACAGACCCTCGCGTACCGGTGTACCCCCGGTGAGAACTGTGAGCATGGGCGACGTCCGGTCGATAGTCGCATCCTGCTGCGTCCGGTACACGCCGATGCAGGGCGCGGCCATCTCACCGAACGCGTGCGAGTTGAACAGCCGTTGGACCTTGGATTGCGGCTGCCCGCCCGCGGGTCGGAGCTGGAACTCGAAGCGGTCTCCCTCGTTCGCCAGGACGGCGTATTCCACCGGTGCGGTGATCCGATGGCTGTACGGGAAATGGTAGGAGTCGACGATGTGCTCGGATATCGGCAGGGGCTCACCGCGGCCGATGTACACCTCGCCCTTGACATTGAGGAATTGTGAGGAGTCGAAGTGTGAGACGTCGAGGAACTCCCGGACGGGCTCCGGGCCGTACCAGAAGTAGATGTTTCCCGCCCGTTCGATGACGGGTACCGCGTGCTGGCGGGCCCGGCGTGGGATACTGGCGGCCGGCACCCGTGGAATAGCCGCGCAGCGGCCATCGGTCTCGAATTCCCAGGCGTGGTAGCCGCAGGCCAACCGGTCGCCGCTCACCCAGCCGCAGCGACCCAGGTCGGCCCCCATGTGACAGCACTGGCTGTCGATCATGCCAACTGTCCCGGTCCGGTTTCGAAAGAGCGCGAACTGGCGGGACATGAATTCGACCGGAACCACCTGGCCGGCTTTTAGATCTTCGCCGAAACGCGCGAAGTACCAGCCGACCGGGTAGTCGGTGAGCTGTTCCTCGTGCGCAGGCTGGTTCGCCAACAGCCGTCGGTCGTATGCCTTGCGCCGTCGTCGCGGTGCCGACACAGGTCCTCCTCCGGTACGTCCACCGAGCACATGAGCACGTCGAGGCGCCCGTCGGCGCTGATCGTGAACGTGACCACCGGCGCCCGCCCGCCCGCGAACACCGTGACGTCATCCTGGCCGAGGCCCCGATCGGTATGACGTGGGATCGGGGTGGCGTAGGACGACTTTCCTGGCTGACTTTATACCGCTGGGCTGGCGATTGTCTTGGCTTGCAGGTATTCCCGGAAGCTGCCGAGACCGTGTTCGCGGCCGACACCGCTGATCCCGTAACCCCCGAACGGCGTGTCGGGGTAGAAGTTCATCCCGATGTTCATGGTCTGTCCGGTAGCTGCCCTGGTGGTGCGGAGCATGGTTTCCCATCTTCGCCGGACTGGCAATCAGCACGGGGGGTGCCCGCTGCGGGGGGACGGCTTTCCCCGGAGCGAACGGTGCGGGTGGTTGTGCGGGAGGACGGGGCGGCCAGCATCCCGGACATGGCCTCAGCCAGGTCTGTGACCAGATCATATAGGTCTGTGACCAGATCGTGCAGTTCTTCGCCCGAGGGCGGGCCACCTGGGTCGCGACCGGTGGGATCAGTTGCGCAGTGTGCAGCCGCGTCGGGTTGCGCCTCGGTGGCGTGGACGCGTTCGTAGTCGGCAAGCGCGGCGATGGCCATCCGCATGGCAAGGTTGAATCGGCGCCGGAACACAGCTTCCGGCAGGGTGGGAAGAGCCTGCCGCAGGATGTCCCGGGCCTGGCGGAACGTGGCGTCCGTGCCGCTCTCCGGTCGGCGGATGCGATGATCACGTGCGTGGTCGGCCTGAAGCCGGGCCAGGAAACTGACGTACTGGCCGTGACCAACCAGTTCCGCCAGCGGCCGTACGATGGCCTCGACCGTGGCTTGGATCGTCGCCTGGCTGGTGGCCTGGCTGGTGGCCTGGGCGAGCAGTACCGATCTGCGTGCGTTGAGTACGGTCGCGCGATGTTCGAAGATCGCTTCGAGGAGTCGCTCCTTGTCGCCGAAGTGATACTGGGCCGCTCCGGTATTGTGACTACCCGCGGCAGCGGCGATCTCGCGCAGCGAAACCGCGTCGAGACCCCGTTCCGCGAACAGGCGTTCAGCCGTCGCGATCAGGGCGTCACGGGTGGTCCTGCTACGATCGTAACTACGGCGTCGCTCGTTGCGGCCGGGGTTGCCGGTGATTGTCAGGCCACTCACCCATCCAGTGTGACGCCGACGCTTGTCATGTCCCCGTGGCCACTCAGCCCAGCCCCTTTTCATATTCTGGCACAACTGCTTTAGAGCGCCCGGCAGTAGGGGCGTGGATCAAGGAGCAGGGCTGGGGCACGTAGATCGCGAGGCGGAGGAGGGAGGCACCCTGGTGTTGGGTGTCGACCGACGACAACGAGGC
>NZ_CAUVXI010000022.1:0-22544 GCF_963555845.1 Protofrankia sp. Cas8
CGGGATTTTGGAGTTGTTCAGGATCACGATCGGGGCGAAGACATGCTTCGACGGCCCTGCGGATTGAGTCGGTACCACGGCCACTGATGCCTGGGAAGTTACTGTGGGTAATACGGCGCAGGCCCCCTGCGGGGACAGATCGGCCCGGCGACGGGTCAGCGTCCCTCCGGCCAGGAGCTCCATGACGATCAGATGCAGGTCGTCAGCCTCGACATAGTCGTAGACCCGGACCACGTGCGGATGGTCCATGGCGGCGAGTACCTGAGCCTCGGTGGTGAAATCGGCCGACGCCCCCTCGTGACCCGTGGCCAGGATCTTGATCGCAACATCGCGGTTCAGTCGCCGGTGCCGGCCGGCCAGCACCAAGCCGAACGCTCCCGCGCCGAGTTTGGCCCCCAGGTCGTAGCCGGGCAGGCCCGCCGCCACCTGAGCCCGGTCAACCAGCATGTACCGATAGTCGCCGACTACGCGCGACCCACGCCCCTGGCGGCACATGCCCGCTCATGATCCCCCAAGCATGTCATTCATCGAACACGCCGCGGCGAGTCTAACCGTCGCGCCAGCATTCGTAGTCTGCTTCCGGACGACTTGATCGGCGCGAGTTTGTCGTTGGGCACGCTTTTTCGGCTCACGAACGTACATAGCGACACACTCGCGCCGATCACAGCCTCGATGGCCGGTTCCTGACCGAATCCCGGGTACGTCGGCCACGGCCGGCGTTCACCGACGCTGGCTCTGAGGTTGAGGATCGAGGCGGGTCAGCGCGCCTGCCAGAGCCGCACTGTCTTGTCGACGCCGCCGCTGGCCAGGGTGTTGCCGTCCGGGGCGAACGCCACCGAGGTCACCCAGTCGGTGCGGCCGGTCTGGAGCGCGAGCGGACGTGAAGGCAGGCGATCGGTTTCAGAGCGCGAGGTGCAGTCGCAGGGCGTTGTCCAGCGCGGCCATCGTCGCGGGCGGGACTTCTGCGATCCGGTTGCCGATCCGATCCGCGGCCACCGCTCGTACCTGCTCGGCCTGGGCCTTCGAGTCGGCGGTGAGTCCGCAGTCGGCGGCCTTCAGCAGAACCTGGAAGGGAAACACGCGGTCAGTGCTGGACGTGATCGGTACGACGGTGACGACACCGCGGCCGGCACGTCCTGCCGCACGGTTCGCGGCGTCGTTGCTGACGATGACCGCGGGTCGGGTCTTGTTTGCCTCCGATCCTCGGACCGGTTCCAGATCGACCCAGTAGATGTCACCGCGACGCATCGGCGAGTTCGTCAGCCGCAATGGCGTCCCAGAGTTCGGCGTCTGTGGTGGCGGCCCACTCGTCCCAGGCTTCGGTGTAGGCGGTCTCGATGCTGGCCGCGCGCAGAAGCCCGACAGCCTGGTGGATGACCGCGGACCTCGACGAGTTGCTGCTCTGGGCACCGAACTCGTCGATGAAACTCACATCGTCGTCCGGCAGACTGATGCTGATTTTCATACTCCCGATGCTACCCGTCGTCCTACCGCGGCGCCTACCATCTGCCCACTGTCAGGGCGCCGGCTCCTCGGTCATGTAACCATGCGTGACCCGACGACGGATGGGGTGCGGTCGGTGGGCGCTTCCGGGCGAAATGATCGGCGCGAGTTTGTCGTTGGGTACGCTTTTTCGGCTTCCGAGCGTACACAGCGACAAACTCGCGCCGATCACAGCCTGGATGGCCGGTTACCGACCGGAGACAGCGGTATCCGGGACGTCGGCAGGGGAGCGTGCGGTGCTCAGGTGCCCCGGGGCGTCGACCGGGTAGGGCGGGTAGCCGGGCCACCAGCGTGACCGCGCCGCCCAGACCGTCCGCCAGCTGCCCTGGTTTCCGCCTGTGCCGCGGCCGGCGCGGGCGGCGGCCATGGCGAGACCGGCCCGCAGGACCACACCCAGCGCGAGCATCGCGAGGCAGAAGGTGCGCGCCCAGCCGGTCCGGTGTGTCCGGGCGAGCGTGGTCTTGCCGGTCAGCGTGAGGATCGTCTTGTTGGCATGGTGGGATGACGACGCGCCGCTGTGGTGGATCACGGTTGCCGTCGGAGTGATCACCGGGTCGTAGCCGGCGGCCCGGGCCCGCACCGAGAAGTCGACGTCCTCGCCGTACATGAAGTACCGCGGGTCGAGCCCGCCGAGCTGGGCGAACAGGTCCCGACGTACCAACAGCAGGCAGCCGGTGACCACCCCGACCGATGCGACGTTGTCGCGCTGCCACCCGCCGAGCGCTTCGGGGTCGAACAGGCGCGAGCCGCGCAGCGCGGTGGTCAGGCCGAGACCGAAGCACAGGTGGCTCCACAGCGTGGGCGCACCCCAGCACGAGCTGGGGTCGAGAGTCCGATCGGGCGCCAGCGTGCGTCCTCCGTACACCCCGTGGTGGGGATACTGCTCGGCGAAGGCGACGAGGCGGCCCACCGCGTCGTCGATGACCACCGTGTCGGAGTTGAGGAGCAGCACGTAGCGGCCGGTGGCGGCGCTCGCCGCGATGTTGACCGCACGGGCGAAGCCGAGGTTGGTCGGCTGCTCGATCAGCCGCACCCACGGGTAGCGCTCCTTGAGCACAGCGACGGTGTCATCGCTGGAGGCGTTGTCGACGACGACCACCTCGGTGCTCACGGTGTCCGGCGCAGCCTGCAGCGCTTCGGGGACTGCGGCCTGCGGGCGGGCAATCTGACGATCGTCGCGCGCCCCTTGGCCCGCTAGCGAGTCCAGGCAGGCGGTGGTGAGTTCACGGGTGTTGTAGGAGATGATCAGGACAGAGACGTCGATGGCCATGCTGTCCCCCGTCCGTTGTCGCCGGGAGCGCCGGTCGCCGGGTCTGCGGTCGGTTTGTTCCCAGCCGGCCCGTCTCCGGCTGGTTTGTCTGAGCCCGGTTCGTCAACGGCCTGCTCGTCAACGGCCTGCTCGTCAACGGGCGGTGTTGCGGTGCTCGCGTCGCCGCGGTGGCCGACCACCCGAGCGGGCGCGCCGACGGCGATGGCATCCGGCGGCAGCGACTTGGTCACCACCGAGTTGGCGCCGACGATGCACCCGTCGCCGATGGTGACACCCGCGACGACGACCACCCGGGCGCCCAGCCAGACGTTCGCGCCGATACGGATGTCGCGTTCGTCCTTGTCCTGGTGCATGACGGGTACACCGGGTGGTGTCCGGTAGTTGGACGCGGTGACGAAGACCTCGGGGGCGAACAGCGCGTGTTCGCCGATGTCGATACGGCCGGCCGAGTCACCGGCCCACAGGTAGCAGCGTTCGCCGATCTCGGCACCGGCGCCGATGGTGATGCGCTCCCCGTTGCGAATGGAGACGTTGGGTGCCAGGCGCACCCCGGGCCCCATGGTCAGCAGGCGGCGGGGCCGCACGTGCGAGTAGCCGTAGAAGTGCGCGACCCGCAGGAGGTGGGCATAGCCCAGCGGGTCGAGTAGCGAGCGTGCCGCCCGTAACGCGCTGCTCAGGCTGCGCCCGCGCTGGTGGTCCGGCTGGTGTTGTCGCGTTCCCATGTTTTCACGTCCCCCCGACGTAGCTTGCGGTGAGCCAGTAGCTGGGCCAGCACCACCATGCCGACATAGCAGGGTATGTCGACGGCTCTGCGTGGATCTTCTCGTACCACCCGGGCCCAGCCGCTGCGGCCGTTGGCGCTGGTGTCGGGCTTCGCCTCCGTCTGGCCGAGCTGGAGGTTGCCGGCATAGACGCGGACGAGTCGGTGCAGGTGGGCGCGGACAGTCCGGGCCGGAAAGATGGTGAACTCCACCCCGGGGCGGGCGGCCCGGCGCTCGTCGGCGCTGAACAGGGTGTAGAGGAAGAGATCGTCAGCGATGATCTCGGGGAAGTGCTCGAACCGTCCCCGCCCTGCTTCGTTGAGGCCGACCACCCCGGAGCCGACATGGCCGTCGCCGACGAACGGTTGGCGCATCCACAGTCGGTAGAAGCTGCGCACCGGCCAGCTGACCCCGGTCAGGTCGACGGCCAGCCGGGGCGCCGCCGCCATCGCGGCGTCCGTGCGCAGCAGATCCGCCGTCTTGAGCAGGACGTCACCGCGCACGACCACGTCGGCGTCCACGTAGAAGCGGGGGAACGACGTCACCGCCGCGTCGCCGAGATTGAGCGCCCCGGCTTTGCCTGGACGCGGTGTCTCCACCACCCGCGCCCCGGCAGCCCGGGCGAGTTCCGCCGTGCGGTCGGTGCATCCGTTGCACACCACGACGATGTCCAGGGCGCCTGCGGGCGCTCCGGTGCGCAGTGCCCGCAGGCAACGGTCGATGACCGCCTGCTCGTTGTGCGCCGGTATCACCACGCTGACCGGTGCCGCGCCCGGACCGTCGTCGGCGGCAGCAGCGGCAGCAGCGGCAGCAGTGTCGTCGTCGGCTACGCCATCCCCGGTCGCCGGATCGCCGTCGCGTGTCAGCATGTGGCCATCTGGACACTTGACGTTACCTGGCCGGGCCGGACCTGGCTGTGTGCAGGACCCAGCAGAACCCGAGGCATCGGGTCACTCCCCCCTGACGGATATGACTCGTCAAAACCCCGGCCGATAGTAGGGGGCGTCACCCGGCGGACGTACGCCCGGGTCGGCGTGGATCCGGCGGATATGGGCGGCGCGGACGATTCCCGGGCCTGCGACAGCGACGCGTCGGGCGAGCCCGACGCTGACCCTCCTGTCCAGCACCTGGTAATCGGCGCGTTCCACCTCGTCCAGAATGCCGCTGTAGAGCCGGAACGCGGTCCCGACACAATCGCGCGATGTCGGGTGCAGCAGTCGGATGCCGGGTCTGGCAGCGCGGAAGAGCTCCCGGGCGTGGCTGATCTCGAACGCGAGCAGCCGGCGGACCGGGCCGTCCACCACACCGGCGCGCAGGTGCTGCGGGGTCACGCCGAACAGGTCCAGCGACTCCCGCGGCAGGTAGACACGGCCCCGGCGCAGGTCCTCCCCGACATCCCGGATGAAGTTCGCGAGCTGGAACGCCGCGCCCAGATCGCGTGCGTAGGGCAGGGCGGCGGGACCGGCGGCCTCCAGGACGTGCACCATCTGCAGGCCGATCACCACCGCCGATCCGTGGACGTAGGCCATCAGATCCTCCCAGGTCGCGTAGGAGGTGACGGTGAGGTCCATCGCCATGGATTGCAGGAACGCCCTGAAGTACTCAAGCGGGATGCCCCACCGCCCGATCGTGTCGATGACCGCCGGTAGCACCGATGTCGCGGCAGTGCCCCCGCCCCCGGTGCCCCCGCCCCCGGGGGCCGTTCCGTCCCGCGGTGCCACGCGCAGGCCCGAGCGCGCCTGGGCGAGAAATTCCGCACTCCAACCGTGCAGCCAGGCCGCCCGTTCCCGGTCGGGGAGCGTGGAGTCGAGATCATCGACGATCTCGTCCGCGTAGCGCGCGAACCCGTAGAGCGCATGGACATAGGGCCGTTTCCAGGCGGGCAGCAACAGGGTCGCCAGAAAATACGTGCGGCCATGGGCGGCGTTGAGCCGGCGGCATTCCAGGTAGGAGCGCCTCAACTCCGGTGCGGTAATACCGGCGGCGGTCAGCTCACGCGCGCGCACAGTGCTGCTTTCGGGTCAGGGGAGCCGGGATGAGAAGGCCAGCGACAGCGCCGCGGCGGTCAGGCCGAGGCACAGCGACAATCCTACGAACCACATGGTGATCTCATGGAACTCGGTACGATATCCGATCGAGCTGCCGAGCCCTTGATACACCGACCGCAGTTCGTCGCCGGAGGCGGCTCGGTGGTAGGACCCGCCGGTCGTCTGGGCGATCTCGCGCAGCGCCGCCTCGTTGACCGGGACGGGAACCTGCTGGCCGCCGACGTCGAGGGTGCCGTCCGGGGTGCCGTAGGCGATCGTGTCCACCGGTATCCGGGCGCCGAGCGCGGCATCGCTGGCCTCGGCATTCGGGCGTCCCCGCTGGGTTTCACCGTCGGAGAGCAGCACGATGGCCGCCGGCGGCGGCGGCTGGCCGTCTGCGGTGACCTGGTCGCCGAGCGTGCTGATGGCCTGCAGGCAGGCGAAGATGCCCTCACCGATCGCGGTGGACGGACCCAGCTGCAGGCCGCGGATGCTGGCGCGGACCGATTCGCGGTCGGTGGTCGGCGGGACGAGAACAGCCGCGGAGCCCGCGAACGACACCAGGCCCAGGTTGATCCGTGGTGGCAGTTGATCCACGAACGACTCGGCGCCCTGTTTGGCCGACTCGAGCCGGTTGGGGGTGATGTCGATGGCCGCCATCGAGTTCGAGACGTCGATCGCCAGCATGATGGTCGCGCGTTCGCGGGGTATCCGTTCCGTGCGCGCCGGGCGGGCGAGGGCGAACACCATGGTGGCCAGCGTGAGCAGCAGGACAACAGCCGGCACATGGCGGCGCCACCACTGTGGGCGCCGCGGCAGCACGGACGCGAGCAGTCCCGCCGAGGCGAACCGGGCCGCATAGACACCCCGGCGCATCGACAGCAGGACGTAGGCCACTGCCAAGGTGGCGACCACCAGCAGCAGCCACAGCCAGTAGCCGGCGAGGAAGCTCATCGCGGCGTCCCGGCCGGTTGGGAGGTGACCCGCGGGCGCCTGCCCGCGCCACGGCTTCGACGGGTGGTCAGGACGAAGCGGACGATGTCGGCGAGCCAGTCGGTGTCGGTCCGCAGCACCAGGTGGGCGGCACCGGCCCGGCGCAGCGCCGCGGCCACCTCGCGGCGGTGTGTCGCGGCCGCGCGGGCGTAGGACTCGCGCAGGCGGCGAGACGAGGTGGGCACGTCCAGCATCGCGCCGGTCTCGGGGTCCATGACGGTGAGCAGCCCCACCTGCGGGAGTTCCAGCTCGCGTGGGTCGATGATCTCGATGGCGAGTACCTGGTGGCGCCCGGCGAGCGCGCGCAGCGGCCGTTCCCACGACATGTCCGTCGACAGGAAATCCGAGATCACCACAGCCAGGCCGCGACGTCGGGGTGGATGGCGCAGCCCGTTCACGGCCACCGCGAGGTCGGTGGTCGCGCAGAGGTCAGGAGATCGGGCCGGGCGGTCCAGCGCGGTGCGCGGCGTCGCCAACAGGGTCCGCAGCAGGGCCCGCAGGCCGTCGCGACCGGTACGGGCGGGTAGCACCCGTGGGCCGGAGCCGGAGAGCACATACGCTCCCAGGCGGTTGCCGCTGCGTGCGGTCAGGTAGCCGACCGCGGCGACCGCGGCGATCGCGAGGTCGCGTTTTTCACAAGCCGCGGTGCCGAATTCCAGGCTGGCCGTGAGGTCGACGAGCGCCCAGGTCTCCAGCTCACGGTCGGCTATGAGGTCATGGACGTGCGGGATGGTGGTACGGGCCGTGACCGCCCAGTCCATCCGCCGGACGTCGTCGCCGACGTGGTAGGTGCGGCTTTCGGCTTTTTCCGTACCGGACCCGGGTACCAGGCCCAGATGGTCACCGAGCAGCAGCCCGTCCAGACGCCGGGTGACGGTCAGCTCGAGACGCCGCAGGGTGCGCTCGATCGCGGGATCCGCGGCGAGCTGCTTGCCGGTTCCCGACCCGGGGGAGGGCCCCACGGCGCTCACGCGGTCGTCCTCCGGCCGTGGTGTTCGGCCTGGTGCCCGGTCTGGTGCCCGGTCTGGTGCCCGGTCTGGTACTCGGCGTGGTACTCGGGAAAGCCATGCGGGTTCGTGGTCCAGCGCCCGGCGTAGCCATGCTGGCGCGGAGCGACCTGCGGAGGTGTGGTGGCGGCCAGGACGCGTCCGGCGATGGCGTCCGCGGACAGGCCTTCCGCGAGAGCCTCATAGGACAGCACCAGCCGGTGCGGCAGTATGTCGAGAGCCACCGCGGCGACGTCATCGGGTACGACGTAGTCTCGCCCGCGCAGCAGCGCCAGTGCCCGTGCGGCCGCGACGAGACCGAGCGAGGCGCGCGGCGACGCGCCGTAGGCCAGGTGGCCGGCAAGCTCGGGCATCCCGAACTCGGCGGGCGAGCGGGTCGCCAGCACCATCCGCACGGCGTAGTCGGCGATCGCGTGGTGGACGAACACCTCCGTGGCGTGTTTCTGCAGCTTCATCAGGGTCCACGGGTCCAGCACACGCTCGGCCGCCGGCGGCGCCACGCCCATGCGTCGGACGATTTCGAGCTCCTCGACGCCGCTTGGATACGGTACGTTGATCTTCATCAGGAAGCGGTCGCGCTGCGCCTCCGGAAGCGGGTACACGCCTTCGGACTCGATCGGGTTCTGCGTGGCCAGCACCAGGAACGGCGCGGGCAGCCGATGGGTGACGCCGCCGAGGGAGACCTGCTGCTCGGACATGACCTCCAGCAGTGCCGACTGCACCTTCGCGGGTGCCCGGTTGATCTCGTCGGCGAGGACGAAGTTCGCGAAGACGGGGCCCAGCTCGACGTCGAAGGTCTCCCGGGTCTGGCGGTACACCCGCGTACCGATGATGTCGGACACGACCAGATCGCTGGTGAACTGGATACGCGCGAACGTTCCGCCGACCACCGTCGCCAGTGTCTGGACGGCCAGGGTCTTGGCCACTCCGGGTACGCCCTCCAGCAGACAGTGCCCGCGGGCGAGCAGGGCCACCAGCATGCGCTCGATCATGTGATCCTGGCCGACGATCACTTTCTTGACCTCGAAGAGGGCGCGTTCAAGATGATCGGCATCGGTGATCGTGTCCGGGTCGGCCAGGCTCTTCCCGCCCTGGTCGGAGTCGGCTGGGAGGGGACTGGGGCCGTCCGCGGTGGGCGCGGTCGCTGGAGCCTGCCGTTCGTCCATGGCCTCAGTCTCGCAGCGGATGCCGGGAATCGAGACCTGAAACGAGGGTGGTCAGCCAGTTCGAACAATGACTTAAGGGAAATCTAGGATTTCTCGTTTCACGGTAATCGGACTGGCGGTCAGCGTGAGTTGGCGATCAATTCGGTTTGCGGTCCATTCGGGTTTGTGCTCAGCGAAGTGCCCGGGAGCGGTAGGCCCGGTCCCGGCCGAGTACCCGCTCGGCGGCCAGTCGTCCCGAGATCAGCACCATCGGCACGCCGACGCCGGGCTGGGTACCGCTGCCGGTGAAGACCACGTTGTCCAGACCCGGGGCCAGGTTCGACGGGCGGAACGGACCGGTCTGGCCGACGGTGTGGGCGGCGGCGAACGGGGTACCGGCGGCCATTCCCCGGGCCCGCCAGTCCGCGGGTGTGATCGTGTGCTCGACCTCGATCGCGGCACTGAAGCCGGCGTACCCCCGCCGTTCAAGGGTCTCCACCACCTCGTCGCGGTAGCGTCGGGCGAGCACCGACCAGTCCAGCGGCGCGGTCAGGTTCGGCGTCGGGAACAGCACGTAGTAGCTGTGTCGGTCGGCCGGGGCCAGCGACGGGTCGCCGATCGTCGGCGTGGTGACCAGGAACGACGGGTCGCTCATCAGCTCACCCCGCTTGATGATCTCATCGAAGGTGCGCTGCCAGGCCCGTCCGAAGTGGATCGTGTGATGGGCCTGGTCGCCGAAGCCGGCGCTCGATCCGGCGAGCAGCAGGAAACATGACGGTGAATAGCGCAGGTCGCGGACCCGCCGCGGCGTGACGGAGGTGGGCAGCAGTTCCCGATAGGCGGTCGGAAGATCGGGGTTGAGCACCACCACGTCCGCGGCGATGCGTTCACCGGTCGCCGTGTGGACCGCGATCGCCCGCCGACCGCGGGTTTCCACCCGTGTCACGGTGGTGCCGTAGCGAAACGTCACTCCGTGTTTGGCGGCGGCCAGCGCCATCGCCACCGGAACGGCGTGCATTCCTCCGACCGGGAAGTACACCCCGGCTACCGAGTCCATGTAGGCGATCACCGCGTACACGGCGAGCGCGTCGTGGGGGGACAGGCCTGCGTACATCGCCTGGAACGAGAAGACCCGGCGGGTGCGCTCGTCGTGCAGGTACCGGGCCACCACCGCATCGAGGCGGCGGAAGGCACCCAGGGCGACCAGACGGGCCAGGGACGGCCGCACCAGGTCCAGCGGTGAGTCGATCGAGTTGTCGATGAAGTCGCGCATCTGCGCCCGGTACAGCTGCGATACGAATGCGACGAACCGGCGGTAACCGGCGGCTTCGCCCGGCCCGCACACGCGGGCGATCTCATCGGCGGTCGCGTCCGGGTCGGCGTGGATGTCGAGTGTGGATCCGTCGGGGTAGCGCGCCCGGTACAGCGGGTCGACCGGGCGCAGCTGCAGCCAGTCGTCAAGGTTCTCCCCGACGCAGTCGAAGGCGTCCGCGATCAGGTCCGGCATGGTCAGGACGGTCGGCCCGGTGTCGAACCGGTAGCCGCTCATGCGCAGCTGCCCGGTCCGCCCACCGGGGACGTCCTCGCGTTCGACCACGGTGACCTGCCGGCCGGCGCCGGCCAGCCGCAGGGCGGCGGACAGTCCGCCCAGGCCTGCCCCCACGATCACAATCCTGTCGGTCGGGCCGATGACCGTACGCATCCTGCTCCTCAGGGGATCGCCACCAGCGAGAATGTGTGGATCGCATTCGCTGACAGAACCAGTCGCTTGACGAGCAGGTCGCTCGACGAATCAGTTGCTCAACGAATCAGTTGCTCAACGAATCAGTTGCTCACAGAACGGGGAACGGATGACAACCGTGGTCGTGGTCGGAGCAGCCGTCGTCCTGTTGTGCGCGGCAGCCGGCGGTATCGCGCTGCTGTACCGGCCGCCGGCGGAGATCGGGCAGACGGTGGCGGGGGTCGGCGCCGTCGAGGTTCGACTGGCCGCAGGCCGGGTGGAGATCGCCGAGACCGACCGGGTCGACGCCCGCCTGGAGATGACCGTGCGCCGACGTGTCGGGCGGACCCGCCCGGCGCTGGCGCGCAGCGGCGACGTGCTGCGCATCGACGGCCGTGTCAGCGAGGCCCGGGTCCGGCTGACGTTGCCCAGGGCGACCCGCGTACGAGCGGAGGTGCGCCGCGGGGATGTGACACTGTGGGGATCCGACGGTGACCTCGTCCTCCTGACGGACTCCGGCACCATCGCAGGACGTGAGCTGGGCGGGCGCAGGGTCACCGCACGCAGCCGCCTGGGAGATGTCATCCTGCATTTCTCGTCTCCGCCCGATCAGGTGAGCGCGCACGGCCACAGCGGCGCGGTCACGGTTGTCGTACCGGGCGGTCCCTATGCCGTGGATGTGGAGTCGGCGGACCCCGGTGCCGTCGATGTCAGCGTTCCAGCTGACCCGGCGGCGACCCGGACGGTTTCGGCCCGCAGCCGGTCCGGGCGGGTACGGGTGTGCAGCCCCGCCCCGGGCGGACCGGTGCGCCTGTGAGCCGCCGAGGGCCCCGGCCCATGGCAGCCACTACCCTCGAGCCTATGACGGCGGTCAGGAGCGGGCTGGGACCTCGGGTGCTGACTGTGCGGGACTTCCTCGCGTCCGGTCAGCCGTCGTTCTCGTTCGAGTTCTTCGCACCCAAAACCCCTGCGGGGGAGCGCCACCTGTGGACGGCGATCAGGGAGTTGGAATCCCTGCAACCGTCCTTCGTGTCGGTGACCTACGGTGCGGGCGGGTCTACCCGCAAGGGAACCATCGGCGTGACCGAGCGGATTGCGACCGACACCACTCTCACACCGATCGGGCACCTGACGGCTGTCAACCACTCCGTGTCCGAGCTGCGGCAGGTGATCGGCAGTTACGCCGGAGCCGGGGTGCACAACGTACTGGCGTTGCGTGGCGACCCGCCCGGTGATCCGCGGGGGACCTGGGTCGCGCACCCGCAGGGTCTGCGGTATGCCGAGGACCTCGTGCGCCTTGTTCGGTCGCTGGGCGACTTCTGCGTCGGGGTCGCGGCGTTCCCGGACCGCCACCCGCGTTCGCCCGACTTCGACACCGACGCCCGCCACCTGGTCGGCAAGCTGGCCGCGGGCGCGGACTACGCGATCACCCAGTTCTTCTTCGATGTGGACGCCTACTTCCGGCTGGTCGAGCGGGTCCGCCGGCTCGGCTGCGAGGCGCCCGTCATCCCCGGGGTGATGCCCGTGACGAATGTCGCGCAGATCGAGCGGATGGCGCAGCTGTCCGGCGCGGAATTTCCCGCGGATCTGGCCGGCCGGCTGCACGAGGTGGCCCACGACCCGGTGGCGGTGGCGGCGGTCGGGGTGGCGGTCGCGACGGACCTGTGCGAGAAGCTGCTGGCCGGAGGTGCACCGGGCATCCACTTCATCACGTTGAACCGCTCGACCGCCACCCGTGAGGTGTTCCGCTCCCTGTCCGGATGGCGGGCGGCCGGTCAGTCGTGGTCCTCGTAGGCGTCGAAGACGCACAACAGCCACTCGTCCCGGAAAGGCTGCTCGCGGACGAGGGCGAAGTCGGCCAGGTTCGCCGCGTCGACGACCGCTGCCACCAGGTCGAGGTCCAGGGTGCCGAACACGGGTGTGATGCGGACCGCGACCACCACTTGGTCGCGCTCCGCGTTGAAGATTGCTGTCGGATGCAGGTCGTCGAGTGTCTCCACGACCAGGGGCGAGTGCTTGGTCACCGATGTCTCCTGCGGCCGCCTTGCGGCGGCTCCTCGAAGGGGGCTGACAGTCGTCGGTAGTGGGTCGTCATCACAAGCGGGTCATGTCGGACGACGGAACCATACGCAGAGGGCACGATGGCTTGGTGACCACCCCGGTGCCCGACCGTGACGGCTTTCTCAGGGAGTGGTCGGGCCTGCACGGAGGTTACGATGCCACAACCGGCATGTGGCTCGTCCGCTGGTGGCTCGGCCTGGTCTACCGGCTGGGACGCCCGTTGGCCGTGGGTGGTATCGGCCCCACGTCGATCACTGTCGCCGGGACGCTGCTGACCGGTGCCATGCTGCCGGCCGCGGCGCTGGGCGGCCCGTACCCGTTGCTAGCCGCGATGATCGTCGTTGCTGGTGGCCTCCTGGACAACCTTGACGGATGTGTGGCTGTCCTCACCCGTCGGGTGACGCCCTGGGGGTACGTCCTCGACTCGCTGGCGGACCGGATCTGTGACGGAATCTACCTTGTCGCCTTCTGGCTGCTCGGCGCCCCCGGTGGGGTGTGTGCCGTTGCCGGGGCCGCGGTCGCGCTGCTGGAGTATCTGCGTGCGCGGGCCGGGAACGTGGGGTTCTGCGAGATCGGCGTGGTGACGGTCGGCGAGCGGCCCACCCGGATCATCATCACAGTAATCGCGATGCTGGGCGCGGCGATCGACCCCGGCCGTGCCGACCTTGCCGGCATGATCGGTGCCGCCGCCACCGCAACGGTCTGTGCCGGGGGCCTGATCCAGCTCGGCATCGTGGTCCACCGGACGTTGCGGACCGCGACGTTGCCGACCGGGGCCGGCGTATCCCGACACTGACCACAGCGCGTGGTACGGATCATCGCACTACGCGGGGCCGATCATGTCGGCGACGATTTTCGCGGACATGGCGACCAGCGGGAGGCCCCCACCAGGGTGGGACGACCCCCCGACGAGAAACAGTCCCGGAATCGGCGAGCGGTTGCCCGGTCGCAGGAACGCCGCGCGCACGCCGTTGGACGATGTCCCGTAGATCGCCCCGCCGACCGCGCCGGTCCGTCGCTCCAGATCGGCTGGAGTGATCACACGGTGCCACAGCAGCCGGGCCCGGACATCCAGGCCGCGCTCGGCCATCAAAGCCAGGACCTGGGTGGCGTAGGTGTCGGCAAGCCCTGGTCGATCCCAGTCCACCCCGCGGTTGACCGGGCCGCCGACCGGGCCGGTGCCGGTGCCGCCGCGTGCGGGCCGTGGCGTCGCGGCGTCGCGCGGCGGAGCGGTTGTGTGCCGGGCCGCGTTCACCAGGACGAACCATGCCTCACAGCCCGGCGGTGCGAGGGCGGGGTCGTCGGGCGCGCTTATGTAGATCGTCGGATCGGTGGCCAGGCGGCCGCCGAATACCGCGTCGAACTCGCCGTCGTTCTCGGCGGGGAACAGTACCGTGTGATGGGCGAGATCCGGCGTCCGCCCGCGCAGGGCGAGCAGCAGGACGAAGCCGGACAACGACGCCGGCGCCCGGCGTAGCCGCCGCTGCGCCCGCCGGTGGGGCGCGAGCATGCCGTACACCGTGCGGGCATCGACGCCGGACACCACCAGGTCCGCGTCGATGCCCCGGCCGCCGGCCAGCTGTACCCCGGTCACCCGACCACCGGCGTTGCGGGTGATCGCGACGACCTGATGGTCGAGCAGCAGGCGCGCGCCACGGCACACGGCCCGGTCCGCGACAGCCTGGCCGAGCTGGTGAAGGCCGCCGGGGATGTACCAACCGCCGTAGCAACGCTCGACGTGCGCGATGGCCGCGAGGGCCGCCGGTGCCTGGCGCGGATCGGAACCGGTATAGGTCGCATACCGTTCGAGGAACATCCGCAGTCGCTGGTCGGTGAGATGACGCCGGCCGAGCCCACGTACCGTCAGGCCGGGCGCGATGGTGGAGATGTCGCCTGGACGTCGCAGCGCCAACCCGGCCAACGACCGGACACCGGCGTTGGGGGCGGCCAGAAACGGGCCGCTGGTCGCCTCCCACAGACGCTCGGCGTGGGCTGCCAGCCGGCTCCACTGCTCGCCCGACCCGGGACGCAGGACGGCGTCCAGCTCGGCGGTGAACGCGTCGTCGTCGGCGTGAGCGTCGAGGACGGTCCCGTCGGCGAAGCGGTTGCGGGTGATCGGGTCCAGTCGGCGCAGCTCGAGGATGTCTCCCAGGGGCGCGCCGGTGGCGGCGAACAGGTCCGCGAAGACGTCCGGCATCGTCAACAGGGACGGCCCGGTGTCGAAGGAGAAGCCGTCCAGGCTGAACCGTGCGAGCTTGCCGCCGATCTCGGATGCCTGCTCGCAGATGGTGACGGTATGCCCGGCGGCGGCCAGTCGCGCGGCCGTCGCCAACCCGCCGACCCCCGCGCCGACCACGACAACCCGAGCCACCCCGCGACCCTATGCGGTGCTCTCGCATGCGATGGCCGTTCTGGCCGCCTCGCCGACGAGCCCGGCCGACGAGCCCGATCGTCAGGTCGCCGAGAGGATCCCCGTTGCGAGCAGCAGCAGCACGGTCGTGCCGAGGATGATCCGGTAGATGATGAACATGTCATAGTTGTTCTTGCCGATGAATTTCAGGAGCCAGGCGATGGCGACATAGGCCACGGCGAAGCTGACGGCCGTAGCGATGATCGTTGGTGTCCAGCCGACCCCGTGGGCGATGTTGCCGGCCTCGCTGACGCCCTGCAGGGCCGCAGCCCCGAACAGGGCCGGGATGGAAAGGAAGAACGACAGTCTGGTGACGGTCACCCGGTCAAGGCCCCGCGTCAGACCGGCCGACATGGTCGCGCCGGACCGGGAGATGCCAGGGATCAGCGCGGCACACTGGACCAGACCGATGGCGAGGGTGTCCTTCCAGGTGACGTCCGCCTCGTGGCGCTTCTGGGTCGCGTTGCCGTCGGCGTACGCTATGACACCGCTCCACACCACGAGCGCGGTGCCCACGAACCAGAGGCTGCGCAGTGTCGTCTCGATCATGTCTTTGAACAGCAGCCCGACCACACCGATGGGTAGCGAACCCAGCAGCACCGCCCATCCGAAGAGGTAGTCGGGGTGGCCGCGCCACCGGGGTTGGACGATGCCGCGAAGCAGGGCGGCCAGGATCCTCCCCAGGTCCTTGCGGAAGTACAGCAACGTCGCGAAGACGGCGCCGACCTGGATGATCGCGGTGAACGCCGTTATGTCGGGGTCGTCGATGGAGTAGCCGAGCAGTTTCTCCAGGATCGTCAGATGTCCGGTACTCGATACCGGCAGGAACTCCGTCAGTCCCTCGACCGCACCGAGAAACGTCGCCTCCAGGACGTTCACGCCCACCCCTCTCCCCAAGCATTATTGATACTATTGCAGCGATTTGTCACTTTCCGGCATCGTGCAGCGGCATATGGCGACAGCCCTCGTCGGTTCTCGCGGCACCGGGTGGACGACCCGAGTGCGGGGAGATCGCCGGTACCTGCCGCCTTGCAGCACATATCAGCTAAAATCAACTAAATCTTATAGCACCCCAAAATGTAACGTCGCGTCGCCGTGCGCGATTGTACGGCGGCCCACGAGGTCGCAGCCCCCGAACATCCGGGGAGGCGTCGCTGCGGAGCTGGCCGGCGCAAACCTTGGCCATGGGTTCAGGCGTGGGACGGATACGTGTGCTCCACTGGAACAACACCGGACGATCAGGGCGGGAGCGAAGCCATGGGCGGCAGTGAGACGGCGGCGCACGAGACGGCGGTGCACGAGACGGCAGCAGGCAGTCCGCCGGTACCGGCGGCACTACCGGTGCCGGCAGCCCGGGAGGCTCGCGGCGGATCGCTACCGCGGCGCGATCGAGATCAGCTGGTGAACCTGCGGGATCTCGGCGGACTGCCGACGCAGGACGGTCGGCGTACTCGACCCGGCGTTCTGTACCGCAGTGACGCCCCGCGCCATGGCGACCGGCTACCGGTATTCGATCGTGAATGGCCACCCCGCACGGTCATCGACCTGCGGTCGCCGGTCGAGCGCGACGGTAGCCCGCACCCACTGGAATCGGCGGTGACCGATGTCCGAGTGATCCCGTTGCTCGGTGACGTCGACCCCGCGCATCCCACGTCCGAGATCGTTGTTGCCCTCGCGGGCGGCCTGAGCACGATGTATCGGGCGATCGTCGAACGGACCGGATCGCGGGTGGTCGAGATCCTTCATCTGGCCGCCCATGCGCCTGGACCACTCCTTGTGCATTGTGCGGCCGGCAAGGACCGGACAGGCCTGGTCGTGGCGGTCCTGCTACGTGCGGTGGGCGTTGAACCGGACGCGATACTCGCGGATTACGCGGCGACGGCCGCGAACATGGCGGAGGTACTGCGCCGACTAGGTAACAATCCGTTGCTGCCTGGAGCGGGCATGGGTGCTCCCGACCTGACCACGACCTCGATCTCGGCTGTCGAGCAGGTACTGGCCGTCATCGACGATCATCCGGGTGGCCTGTCCGGTTGGTTCGCGGCCAACGGCGCGCATCCGGACGCGGTGCCCACCTGGCGGGCCAGGCTGTTGTCCTGACCCCGTTTGTCCTGACCCCGTTTGTCCTGACCCCGTTTGTCCTGACCCCGTTTGTCCTGACCCCGTTTGTCCGGAGTCGCCGGGTGCCGCGTGTGGTGACCGACCACGCAGGGCAGCCGGGACTGCATCGCTGCAGTTGCGCTCCGTAGTCAAGCTCTTCAGAATCTCATGGGTGGACCGACGTCGCCTTGTGAAAATTCTCGCCCTCGGGGCCGCCGACCTGCTCGTCGGTTGTGCCGGTGACCGCCCGAAGTCCGTTCCGCCGGCGGTTGGTCCGCGACCTGTCGTCCCGCCGATCCGCATGGTGCCCGATGCGCCGGTCCCACCGCAGGCGGCGCCGTCAGGTGGCCGACTGGAGCCGTCAGGTGGCTTGCTGGAGCCGTCAGCCGGCCCGTGGGGGTCGCCCGCTCCGCTCGCGGTCGCGCCGGGACAGCAACAGATCCTTTTCAACGCGCCGGGAGCGACCCGCCAGGTTGCGCTTACCATTGACGACGGTTTTAATGCCACCGCGGTTGCCGGATATGTCGACTTCGCCAGCCGGGCGAAAATTCCGCTCTCGTTCGCGCCGAACGGGATGTACCGCAACGTGTGGAATCAGCATGCAGCCGCCGTCCGGTCGCTGATCAAATCCGGGCAGGTCACGATGGTCAACCACACCTGGAGCCACCGCAGTATCCGTACACTTTCCGACGCGACGCTGCGCGCCGAGGTGGAACGCAATGACGACTGGGTCAGACAGACATTCGGCGTCACGACCCGACCGTGGTTCCGCCCGCCGTACGGGGAGCACAACGAGCGGTCGAGAGCGATCCTCGCTGAACTGGGTTATTCGCGCATCCTTATGTGGAGCGGGTCGGTGGGCGACTCGATGATGGGCGTCACTGCCGGCGAACTCATCGCGGCTGCGCGTCAGGCCATCCAGCCGGGGGCGGTCGTGCTTGGACACGCGAATCAACAGGTGGTCGTGAATCTCTACGGAGAGCTCGAACGCCTGATCATTGCGCGGGCGCTCGTCCCGGTCACGGTCGAAACCATGTTCATGGCAGACCTGATCGCTCGCTGAATCCGCTCTATGTCGGGTGGGGCTCGTACACCTCGATTGTGAATGACGCCGTCGGGGTCGCGCCGTTCGGCCACCGTTCGTCGATGATCGATTGGATGTCGGCGGTGCGACGGTGGTGGGCGGTCGGCCCCATCATCACAAGATGGAGGAGATCATATGCGGTGAGCGACATTTCGAGGTCGAGTGTCAACCGTTCCCGTCTGACGAAGGATTCACCCAGGGTCGAGCGGAGGCGCTCGGGCTTGCGCTGATCGACCGTGACCAGACCCAGCGGACCGACAAGGCCGGCCAGATGGCGGACGGTGGGCGTTACGATGACGAGATACCCGTCCGGCCGGAGGATGCGGTGCATTTCCGTGACATTGCGCGGCGCGAAGACATCGAGAATGACCGACGCCGTGCCCGTTCGCACCGGCAGCGGGCCGCGTACGTCCACGCCGACCGCGCCGATCCGCGGATGCGCGCGGGCCGCGCGCCGCAGTGCGTAGGTGGACACGTCAATGGCGATGCCGACCGCGTCGGGGCACAGGTTCAGCAGATGCGCCAGGTAGTACCCGGGGCCGGCGCCGATGTCGACGACGACCTGCTCATCACCGATCGTCCAGGTTTCCCTCGTCGCGCCTTGGATGACCGAGCCAAGCTGGTCGGCGAGCGCGCGGTAGTGACCGCCCGCGAAGAACGCCTCTCGTGACCGGACCATGTCCGCGCTGTCGCCGGGGATCCCAGCGGCCCGACCGGTCGTGAGGGTCAGGTGACCCCCTCGGGCGAGGTCGTAGGCGTGGCCGCCCGGGCAGCGCACCTGCCCGTTGCCGGTGGCGAGATCCTGTCCGCACAGCGGGCATGTGAGATAGGCGAGAACCGTATGAATCACGCCTGGCCCACCGCCATCATCGGCCGCATGACAACGACCGTACGTGCCCGGTGAGGGTCGTGGATCGACGTGCGACCGGCCTGTGTTCCAGCGGGCCGAAGGGCGCGCGACGATCGTCAGATCGCGCGCCCGCAGGCCGCAGTCCCCGGCGCGCTAACAGTGAGGTGGTATGACGCACGTGTCCGCTGACGAGGGCCCGGGAGCCGGCCGCGGGTCGCGCCCGCCCGGGCGGGTGGCGGTTGTCGGCGCCGGTATGGTCGGCCTGGCCAGTGCCTGGTTTCTGCAGGAGCGCGGGGTCGAGGTCACAGTGATCGAGCGCGTCCGGGTGGCCGCTGGATCGTCCTGGGGTAACGCCGGCTGGCTCACCCCGAGCCTGGCTGCGCCGCTGCCGGAGCCGGCCGTACTGCGCTACGGCCTGCGGGCTGTCCTGATGCCGACATCGCCGGTGTACGTACCGCTGCGAGCAGACCCGCGATTGCTGCGCTTCCTCGCCGGATTCGCACGCAACAGCACGGCCAACCGTTGGCGGCGGGCGATGGGGGCACTTGCGCCGGTCAATCGGCGGGCACTTGGTGCCTTCGACATCCTCGCGGCCGGGGGAGTGGACGTACCAACCCGCCCGGCCGTGCCGTTCCTGGCCTGCTATCGCGATCCATACGAGCGGGAGGCGCTGATCCTCGAACTCGAGGAGATCCGCAGGGCCGGCCAGCACGTCGAGTTCGACCTGCTCGACGGCCGCGCCGCGCGCACACTGGAGCCGGCGTTGACCGATGGGATCGGTGCCGCGATCCGCATCCACGGCCAGCGCTTCTGCGATCCCGGGGATTTCGTGACAGCACTCGCGGACAGTGTCCGGGCCCGGGGCGGCGAGCTGCGGGAGGGCGTCGGCGTACTGGCCATCCATGCCGACCGGGCTGCCGACCGTGGCGATCGACGTCGTGCTGGGGCCGCGGAGGTGGGGCTGGAGCTCTCTACCGGGCAGATCGACCGGTTCGATGCCGTGGTGGTCGCCTGCGGCGCGTGGCTGACCGATCTCGTGCGCCCGTTCGGGGTCCGGACTCTCGTTCAGGCGGGGCGTGGGTACAGCTTCAGCGTCACCGCGCGCGACCTGCCGCGCGGCCCGCTGTACTTTCCGACCCACCGGGTGGCGTGCACACCGCTCGGGAACCGGTTGCGCATTGCCGGGATGATGGAGTTCCGGGAACCGCACGCGCCGCTGGATCGCCGCCGTATCACCGCGATCGTCAATGCGGTGCGTCCGCTGTTGGCCGGTGTCGATGTCGATACGCGGACGCAGGAATGGGTCGGTTCCCGTCCGTGTACACCGGACGGTCTTCCCCTGATCGGGCGGACGGCGTCACCTCGGGTGTTTGTCGCCGGCGGTCATGGGATGTGGGGCATCACCCTTGGACCGATCACCGGCCAGCTGGTGGCTGAGGCGGTCACCACCGGGCGTTGTCCTGATCACCTCGCGCCGTTCGACCCGCTGCGGTGATCTGTAGCAATCCGCAGGCACGGCCGGGCCCAAGGGGCTCGCCCAGTGTCGACACCGGTGTCGACACCAGCGTCGACCGACGTTTGCCGATCAGCCGAGTAGATCGAGCACGGTCGCGGCCACCGGGCCGTCGGTCAGGTAACGGCCCGCTTCCAGCAGATGCTCCCGCCACAGGTCCTCGGCGGCGCGGGCGTCACGGGCTTCGATGAGGTCCACGACGCGCTCGTGGTCGACGAGTCGCCGGCGGATGGCGAGCCGGTGCTCGGGGCTGCGCTCCGCGGCTGGATGGGAGAGCGTCGCAAGATCGAGAATGTGGCGCAGCATGCCTGACAGGACCGAAAGCGTCGTGTTTCCGGCGAGCTCCACCAGCAGCACGTGAAAGGCGAGATTGGCCTGCAGGCACTGGCCTGGATCGTCGGTCGCCGTCGCGGCGGCTGTCTCGGTCACCGCGAGCCTGAGTTTGTCGAGGGCATCCTGGGTACGGTTCGCTGCCAAGATTGCCACGCACGGCGGCTCGATCACGACGCGAGCCTGATGGATGTCGGCCAGCGTGGTACCGCGGTACTCCAGGACCAGGGCGGCATAGCGGGCGGCGATGTCGCCGTTGGGGGTGTGCACCCGGGCGCCACCGTGCGCACCGCGCCTGACTGTGATCAAGGCCTCGGATTCCAGCACACGGAATGCTTCTCGCAATGTCGGCCGGGAGACACCGAACTGTTCCATGAGGGTCGCCTCGGGCGGCAGTGCGTCGCCTTCGACGAGTTCTCCCCGTACGATCCGGCGTCGTAGGTGCGCCGCGACCAGCTCAGCGGTCTTCGGGACCCGAACCTGCTGCCCGATCGCGACCACTGTGCCGACCCTGCTAGCAGTCGGCATCGCCAGCTCTTGTACAGCCATCGTGGGCGCCTCCATCGACAACGAACAGGTGAGTCTCTATACAACACGGACTCGGCGAGCCAAACGGGTTGGCTCAAATGTTGTTGGTGCTTGAGGTTACCAATGGGTCGCCCCTGTGCTCTAGAGAGTCCGGACACATCTGGGGATCGGATGTTGTCTACAAGTAGTCTTTGCCTTGTCTGCACGGGGAGTCGGGCTAGAGCTGCCGGGTAGAGGTGCTCCTGAAGAAATGCCCGCCCACCCCTTGTGTAAAGGTCTGTCGACCCTTGTGCTATAAGAGCACCCGGGATCGGCCGCACGGATGTCGACCGGCCTGGCATCCAGCCGGGGAACCTGCCACGGCCTGCCGGGCGAAACGGCCTGCCGGGCGAAACGGCCTGCCGGGCGAAACGGCCTGGGTGGTCCGAGCGGGCGACGCGACGGGAGCCCCGGGACGAGCAGGGTTATGATCACGGGTGCCCGGAACTCGGGGTGCTGAAAGCTACGTGATGAGATCTATCTGACAATGCTCGCGGTTGTTCTCGCCGTGTTTCGACGAGGCGAGCGAAGATCTAAAACAGGCCCTTACTTCTTGTCGCGGAGCGCAGCCTGCTCCCGCGCGACCGTCTCGAGCGTGGGTGCACAGCCACCCAGATGGGCGGGTAGCCACCATGGTGACTCGCCGGGAGGGGGCGGTGGGTAGTCCCGCTGGGCGTCGGCGAGAAGCTTGGCCATGGCATCGGCCAGCAGTTGTGTTCCAGTCTGGGCATCTTTCAGGTCGGCCGTCGGGATCGACTCGCCAATCATGATCGATACGGGGGTTCCTCGCGCCGCCCGGAGGTTACGTGGCCGTCCCTTGGTGAGGATGCGCTGGCTGCCCCAAATGATTACCGGGAGTGCGGGAACGCCCGCTTCGGCGGCCATTCGGGCCGCCCCGGACTTGAAGGGCTGGAGACAGAAGCTACGACTGACGGTCGCCTCGGGGAAGACCCCCACGAGCTCGCCAGCCTTCAAGGCCTGTACCGCGTGACGGTACGAGCCGGCCCCTGCCGATCGGTCGACGGGGATATGGCGCATCCCTCGCATCAGCGGCCCGGCAATGGGGTGGGCGAAGACCTCGTGTTTGGCCATGAAGCGCACCAGACGCCGGTGAGCGTACCAGAACGGAACACCGGCGAGCGCGAAGTCCAGATACGACACGTGGTTGATCGCCACCACGCAGCCACCCGTGGCCGGTATGTG
>NZ_CAUVXI010000022.1:22826-36184 GCF_963555845.1 Protofrankia sp. Cas8
CTCCTGCCCCCGGACATCCAGCTTGAGGTCGAGAGCCTTGAAGGCCCCGAGCGCGAAACGGATCACTGGCTTGTAGACGAGCTCCGCCACCCGCTCTTTACCTCCCGACGTTCCCTGTCGTGACGATGACGCCGATCGGTCACGAGAAGTCAATATCTGATCGTACCCTTGGTGTCGTGAAGCGGGGGGACGCCATGTCGGCCGGCCCTCGACGATCTTTTGTCCGAGCATTGCATACTCGGGTCCTGACGGTCACACCGGCACCGGCACCGATACTGGCACCGCCCCCGCCCTCGCCCCTCGGCGGCGACTGTTGAGACAGGAGACGTACGACGCCTGACGAGTGGACACAGTTGCTCACGTCCGGGGACCCGCCGCGATGGACAGCCATTGCCGGTGCCGCCGTCGCCCTTCTCGTGGTGCTCAACAATCGTCTGTGGCCGTTGGCCCGACATGTGATCACCATTGCGCACGAGGGTGGGCATGCGCTCGCAGCGGTCGGAAGCGGCCGGCGCGTCGGCGGGATCCGACTACATTCGGACACTTCCGGGGTGACCGTGTCGGCGGGTCGCCCGACCGGGCCGGGCGTCGTGATCACGGTTGCGGCCGGCTACATCACTCCGTCCATCCTTGGCCTTGGCGGTGCAGCCCTGCTGGCTGCCAACCAGGTGAGCCTGCTGTTGCGACTCAGTGTCGCCCTGCTGCTCGGAGTGTTGGTGGCCATCCGTAACGCGTTCGGCGTGTTGTCGATAGCGCTGAGCGCGGTGACGGTCATCGCCGTGTCGATGCTGGCGCCGTCGCCCTATCAGGAGGTGTTCGCAGCCTTTGTCACCTGGTTCCTCCTCATCGGCGGTGTGCGGCCGATCGTCGAGGTGCAACGGACCCGCCGTCGGGGCGCGCCGACATCGGACCCCGACCAGCTGGCGCGCCTGACCGGCGTGCCGGGCGTGGTCTGGGTGGCCTTTTTCGCGCTCGTGTCCGTGTTCTGTCTGGCTGTCTCGGTCGAGTGGCTGCTGCGGTGACGACCGGGCCGTCGGCTGGCAGACTGTCATGGTGTGTGCGGTCGTTACGCCAATGCTCTGAGCGCGCGACAGCTGGCGGAGTCGTTCACGGCCCGTGATGAGACCGGTGGCGTCCAGCCGAACTTCAACGTGGCGCCGACCAGCGAGGTTCCGGTGGTTGTCATCCCGCCCGAGCAGCCGGACGGGGGCGCGCGGCTGCGGATGGCTCGCTGGGGGCTGGTGCCGTCGTGGGCACGAGACAGTGCGATCGGTAACCGTCTGATCAATGCTCGGGCGGAGACGGTGGCCACCAAGCCCGCGTTCCGTGCCGCGCTGCGCGCCCGCCGCTGCCTGGTGCCGGCCACCGGTTACTACGAGTGGCATCGGGTGGACGGCGCCCGCCGTGGGCAGCCGTACCTGGTGCATCCGGGCGATGACGGGCCCGCCGCGCTCGCGGGCCTGTACGAGATCTGGCAGCCACCGTCGGGCGCTGTACGTGCGACTTTCACCATCATCACCACCACCGCGGCCGGCGGCCTTGAGTTCCTGCATCCACGTTCGCCCGTGCTGCTGCCACGGGCGTCCTGGTCGCGCTGGCTCGACCCGCGCCTTGACGATCCGGCAGCCGTGACCGCAATGCTCGCGCCCGCGCCCGTGGGCATGTTGCGGGCGTACCCGGTCACCTCCCGAGTTGGGAACGTACGCAACAACGACCCGCACCTACTCGACCCGGTTGTCGGAGGCGACGCCGACGAACTTCCGTTCGCCTGATTGCAGCCGACGCCGGGGGTGCGCATCCGGGCGGGCTGGTGTTGGTGGCAACCGTGGGGAGAATGTACGAACTGATTGATCAAAACCGGTGACCGTGCATCAACAATGATGCCGAAGATATCAGAAGCATTCGGCATCCGTGGTTTTCCTGTGGATAAAAGTCGGATATCCACAGGATGGCATCGAAGCGTGCTATCCATGACGGGGCGTTCTACCGTCGCGGACATGGCTGATCTTCCGTTCATTCGCGCTACCCGCACAGTCGGCATCCCCGCCGCACCCCGGCGCCGGTTGTCGACAATCCGCACTCTGGCCTCGCACGGACCGGACGGTTACCCACCGCTGAGTCCTTCCGAACGCTGCGACGGAGAACCGCCGACTGTTCCGACATGTTGGACGCCCGTCATGGGTGACCCTGGGTTCCCCGCGGCGCAGGGTGGTCACACCGACGCCTCGCAGCCGGCCGCGGGCGTTTCGGAGGTGCTGGAGCCGCAGCCGGTGATGTTCGACGTTGCGGCACCGTCGACGCCGTCCGGTGCGCTCGCCGGCGAGCACAACGAAGGTGACCTGTTCGACGAGCTGTCGCCCCAAGGCACCGCCGGTCGGCTTGTGCGGCAACCGGCTGCCCGGTCCGGTCCGCTGGGTCTTGCTGAACACCTGCCGCGGCTTCTGCGCGGCGGCCTGGTCGATCCAGCCATCCGCGGAGCGC
Source organism: Protofrankia sp. Cas8 (assembly GCF_963555845.1). Classification (NCBI taxonomy): domain Bacteria; kingdom Bacillati; phylum Actinomycetota; class Actinomycetes; order Frankiales; family Frankiaceae; genus Protofrankia; species Protofrankia sp. Cas8. Next base: position 25,308 of record NZ_CAUVXI010000022.1, read on the forward strand.
TCCTGCTCGTGGTCGTGGCCCTGGCCGCGGCATTGACGGCTGGATGGTTTGCCTGGCGGAACAGACCGGTCTCCCTGATGGCTGTCTCCGCTGGGACGCCATCGGCGCGGGCCCAGGGGCATGTGCCGGCGGACGCTGACAGCGCCGGTTCGAAACCGGTGATCTGGTCATCGGCTGGCGCCACACATAGCCCGGCGGCACAAATTGTCGTTGAAGTGGTGGGCAAGGTGCACAGCCCCGGTGTCCTGACCGTGGCGGCTGGATCCCGGGTGGCGGACGCTCTTGCGCAAGCTGGCGGCGTGCTACCCGGGACGGATACGGCCGGTCTCGCGTTGGCGCGCCGCCTGGTGGACGGCGAACAGATCATGGTGGACGGCCGTCCCGGCCCGGCTCCTCCCGCGCCGGCCGGTGCCGGGACCGGCGGTGGCACCGGTGGGGGCACGGGATCGTCGGCGATCACGCCGGAAACACCGCTGAACCTCAATACCGCCACGGTCGACGCTCTCGACGGGTTGCCCGGGGTGGGGCCGGTGCTTGCCCAGCGGATCGTCGAGTGGCGCAAGGCCCATGGCACCTTCACCTCGCCCCACCAGCTGGGGGATGTGACCGGCGTCGGTGACCGGCGACTCACCGATCTGCTGCCACTCATCACCGTCTGATGGCGGGTGATCGGCCCGATCGACCCGCCGACCTGCGGCTTGTCGGGCCGGCGCTCGCGGCCTGGGCCGGCGCGGCAGGCGCGGGCCTGACCGAGCCGGCCCCGGTCGTGCTGTTGATCGCCGCCCTCGTCCTCGGCGCGACACTGGTGTGTGCGGTCCTCCTGGTGCGGCGAACACACATCTGGCGGCCCGCGGCAACAGGGCTCGCTGTGCTGGCCTGCCTCGCCGCTGGGGTCCTCGCCGCGGGTATCGCGGCCCGTGGTCGCCTACACGGTCCACTCGCCGATCTTGATGGGATGCGAGCGGCCGCCACCATCGAAGGGACGCTCACCGGTGATCCGCGGGTGAGCCCTGGTGGCAACACTCAGCTGGTCATCGTCCCGCTGCGGGTCGAGCGCCTCACCGCGGCCGGGCGTGATCTTCGGCTGCGCCAGCCGATGCTCGTCCTGGCGACCGCGAGCGGTTGGGCGGGCCTGTTACCGAGTCAGCGGGTCCGTGCCGACGGCACGTTGGCGCCCCCACGCGCGGCTGACACGGTTGCGGCGGTCATCTTCGTCCGGGGCCCGCCGGTGGTGGTCGGCGGGCCGTCGATGGTGCAGGCAGCGGCAGCCCATCTGCGCCAGGGGCTTCGCGACGCGGTGTCGGGGTTGGACGGCCCGCGCCGAGGGCTGCTGCCGGGCCTGGTGGTGGGCGACACGGGCAATCTCGCCGAGGATGTCAAAAACAACTTCCGGGTCGCCGGAATGTCACATTTGGTGGCTGTGTCCGGGGCGAACTGCGCGATCGTCATCGCCGCAGCGACGATCCTCGTCCGGCGAAGTCGGTGTGGTCCGTGGCTGCGGGCTGGGTGGGTCGCACTGGCCCTACTCTGCTTCGTCGTACTGGCCCGACCGTCTCCCAGCGTCCTGCGGGCCGGTGTCATGGGGCTGATCGGGATTGTCGCGACGGGTGGTGGGCGGCAACGGGGGGCCATACCCGCGCTCTGCGCCACGGTGCTCATGCTGGTCCTCGTCAGTCCCGATCTCGCCCGCTCGGTTGGTTTCAGTCTTTCGGTGTTCGCGACCGCAGGCCTGGTGATCCTGGCTCCAGGCTGGCGGGATGCGCTGTCACGACGGTTGCCCACGTGGTTGGCGGAGCTGCTCGCGGTCGCCGTGGCGGCACATGTCGCCTGCTCGCCGGTGCTGGCCGCGATCGGCGGCGGCGTCAGCCTCGTCGCCATCCCGGCCAACATGCTCGCCGACTGCGCGGTGGCCCCGGCAACGATCCTTGGGGTGCTCGCCACGATGGCCGCGGTGTGCTGTATGCCGCTGGCCCGGCTGTTGGCCGCCCTCGCCGGCGTGCCATGCGAATGGCTGATCATGATTGCCGACATCGCCGCGCGGGCACCGGGAGCACAGATCGGTTGGCCGACCGGTCCACTCGGAGCCCTGGCCCTGGTCGCCGTCACCACGGCGACGCTCGGTGCGGTCCGCCGGCGCCGCGGACGCAGCCTTCTTGCTGCGGCAGCGATCGGAGCGGTGACCGTTGAGCTGATCGTCATGGTTCGGCCAGCCGGATCATGACCATCCACGGGATGATGGGCCGTCTGCGCGTCGGGTGCCCTTGACGAGGGCGTCGCGGGCCACGGGCCGTGCGCATGACATGCTCCCCAGCGTGTCGTCAACGTCCGCCCTGCCGCGGCTGGTCCTCATCGCCGGGGACGAGGAGCTGTTGGTCGCCCGGGGGATCCGCGACGTCGTGGACGCGGCTCGGGCCCACGATGCCCAGGTGGAGATCGTCGACCGGGCACCCGGCGAGTTGACCGACAGCGATGTGGTTGACCTGTCCAGCTCATCGATGTTCGGTGGGCTGCGCATCGTCGTGGTCCGCGGTGCGCAGGAGCTGGCGGACGATCTTCGGGACGCGCTGCTCGCCTACCTGGCCCGACCGCTGGACGACGTGGTCCTTGTCGTCGTGCACAGCGGTGCCGTGCGCAACCGCAAGCTGGCGGATGCGGTGAAGACGGCCGGCGGGCGGGTGATTCCGGCAGCGCGCGTCACCCGTCCGCGCGACCGGCATGACTTCGTCGCGGCCGAGATCCGTCGGCTCGGCGGCCAGATCGGCTCGGGCGCGGTGAAGGCTCTGGTGGACGCTGTTGGTGGTGATCTGCGCGAACTCGCGGCCGTATGTGATCAATTGGTTACGGATTCAGGTGGGCTGGTCAATGAGGCGGTGGTAGCCCTCTATCACCGAGGCCGAGCAGAGGCAACCGGTTTCACGGTGGCGGACGCGGCGATCGCCGGAGACCTGGCGCAGGCTCTGACCGCGCTTCGCCAGACGCTGGGCAGCGGGGTTCCCCCGGTACTGGTGGTAAGCGCCGTCACCACGGGGCTACGGGATCTTGCCCGGGTTTCCGCCGCCGCCGGTGGCTCCGCCTGGGAGGTGGCCCGCGCCCTTGGGATGCCCGATTGGAAGGTCGAGCGCTCCCAGCGGGCGGCCCAGGCGTGGAGTGATGCGGGGCTGGCGCGGGCGATGCGTGCCGCCGGCGCTGCGGATGCGGCTGTCAAGGGCGGCGCTGTTGATCCGGCTTACGGACTGGAACGCCTGGTCGCAGAGATCGTGGCGGCTCGTGGTCGCGCGACGGGAAGCCGCCGGTAACTCCGGGCACCGTAGCACCGTGGCACCTGACGGCGAGGCGCCGGGTCGCGGGTCAACCGGACCGGTTGCGTGGGTTGCTCGGAGCCGGCGGCGTCCTATCCATGATCATCATGGCCCTGGCCGAACTGGCAAGCGGGTGGATGATCGCTCAGGCGTCGGTCAGGGATGCGTGCCGCGCGGCCATCGCCGACTTCTTGTTGGCAGCCTGATTGGCATGGATAACACCCTTGCTGACAGCCTTGTCAAGCTTGCGTGACGCGATGCGCAGCTCAAGGCCGGCACGGTCCGGGTCGCCTGCGTCCGCGGCTGCGCGGAAGCGACGGACGACCGTCTTCAGCTCGGATTTGACGGCCTTGTTGCGCAGCCGTCGCTTCTCGTTCGTGAGGTTGCGCTTGATCTGCGACTTGATGTTGGCCACGCGAAAGAACCCCTGGTCGTCGAATCGGCATGGACGGCGGTCGGGCACCGGTGTCGGTTCACCACCGCCGGGTGGTGTGCGTCCATCCCCCCGGGAGCCAAGCCACCGGGGAAACATCGGTAACCCTATCAAGGTTTCAACGAACCACTCGCGGGCGGGCACGGGCTCCGCTCGACCGCCCCCGAATCCCGGCGCCCCCCGAATCCCGGCGCGTGCGCAGTGCCGGCGCGTGCGCCTGCCGGCCCAGCATGACGGCGACCGCTGAGTGCGGGCACGATGAGCCTGGCACGATGGGGATGGACCCACGGTCTGTGCAGTCCCACAGTGGGTGCAGTCCCACGATGCGCAGGTCCATCCCGACGAAACGAGAAGACTCCCGCGTGCCCGCAGCTTCCGACCCTCGCCGTGTCAGCCAGGCTTCGGTTGACCAGGCGTCGATCCGCAACTTCTGCATCATCGCCCACATCGACCACGGCAAGTCAACCCTCGCTGACCGGATGCTTGGTGTGACCGGCGTGGTCGAGGCCCGCAACATGCGTGCTCAGTATCTGGATAAAATGGATATCGAGCGCGAGCGCGGGATCACGATCAAGGCACAGAGCGTCCGGCTGCCGTGGCAGGCCGATGACGGTCGTGACTACATCCTGCATCTGATCGACACTCCTGGTCACGTCGACTTCACCTATGAGGTGAGCCGCTCGCTGGCGGCATGCGAGGGCGCGGTGCTGCTGGTCGACGCGGCCCAGGGCATCGAGGCGCAGACCTTGGCGAACCTTTACCTGGCGCTCGAGAACGACCTTCAGATCATCCCCGTGCTCAACAAGATTGATCTTCCGGCCGCGCAGCCCGAGAAGTACGCGGCCGAGCTTGCACAGATCATCGGCTGTGATCCTGATGATGTCCTGCGGGTATCGGGTAAGACCGGGCAGGGCGTGCCCGAGTTGCTCAATGAGATCGTCCGCCGGATCCCCGCGCCCATGGGCGACCCGGACGCTCCGGCTCGGGCCATGATCTTCGACAGTGTCTACGACAGCTATCGGGGCGTGATCACCTATGTGCGGGTGGTCGACGGCCGCCTGACCACCCGGGACCGTTGTCTGATGATGTCGACGCGGGCCAGCCATGAGACCCTCGAGGTCGGGGTGATCTCGCCGGACCCGATTCCACGCGACGGACTCTCCGCGGGGGAGGTCGGTTACCTCATCCCGGGTGTCAAGGACGTTCGACAGGCCCGCGTCGGGGACACCGTGACATCGGCGAATCGGCCGGCCGGGCAGGCGCTGGGTGGCTACCGTGATCCACGCCCGATGGTCTACAGCGGTTTGTATCCGCTTGACGGCAGTGAGTATCCGGCATTGCGCGAGGCTCTGGACAAACTGCAGCTCAACGACGCCGCGCTGACCTACGAGCCGGAGACGTCCGCGGCGTTGGGGTTCGGGTTCCGCTGCGGCTTTCTGGGGCTTCTCCATCTGGAGATCGTCCGGGAACGCCTCGAGCGGGAGTTCGGCCTTACGCTCATTTCGACCGCGCCGAACGTGGTCTACCGGGTGGTCATGGAGGATGGCAGCGAGGCGGTGGTCACGAATCCGAGCGACTGGCCGGCAGGAAAGATCAACGAGGTCTATGAGCCGGTCGTGGAGGCGATGGTGCTGCTGCCGTCGGACTTCGTGGGCCAGGTGATGGAGCTGTGTCAGGGGCGCCGCGGCACGTTGCGCGGGATGGACTACCTGTCCACCGACCGGGTGGAGCTCAAATACACACTGCCACTCGGTGAGATCATTTTTGACTTCTTCGACGCGCTGAAATCCCGTACCCGTGGTTATGCCAGCCTTGATTACGAACCCGCCGGCGAACAGGCATCCGACCTGGTGAAGGTCGACATCCTCCTCCAAGGCGAGGCCGTCGACGCGTTCTCCGCGATCGTACACAGGGACAAGGCGTACGGCTACGGCGTGGCCATGACCTCCCGGCTCCGGGAGCTGATCCCACGCCAGCAGTTCGAGGTGCCGATCCAGGCGGCGATCGGAAGTCGGATCATCGCCAGGGAGAACATCCGCGCGATTCGCAAGGACGTGCTGGCGAAGTGCTACGGCGGCGACATCACGCGTAAGCGCAAGCTGCTGGAGAAGCAGAAGGAGGGCAAGAAGAAGATGAAGACCATCGGTCGCGTCGAGGTCCCTCAAGAGGCTTTCATCGCGGCCCTGTCGACGGATTCCACCAACGCAGCCAACACCCCGAAGACCACGAAGTAGGAGTGCGTGGCCCGCTGCCCGGACCTCATCGGTGCGACGAGGTCCGGGCGGACGCGATACGACGCGGTTGCGGGTCGGGCGGTGGCGGGTCAGGCGGTGGTGCGGGTCAGGCGGTGGTGCTGAGCGTCGCCGCTGGCCAGTTCAGCTGATCCGGGGGGACGACGAGGGCAGTCGGATGGGTTCGGTAGCAGGTTCGTCGCGGTGGGTGGGGCTGTCCGGTCCGGTCGGTGCGCCGGATCGATACTCCGTTGCGTGGGGGGGAAGAAGATCCTCGATGTTGTCGAGGACACCGCGCACGGCGTCGTCATTCATGTGAATCAGCTTCCCCGACTGGGGACCACGAGTTCACGACGCTTCGCCCATATTGTCTGGTAGATTCACAACGAGAAGACAACATTGGTCGTACTCGGGTAACTGTCCATCGGGTGGCACTGTCCGTTCGATGGCGCTGTCCGTTCGGTGGCGCTGTTCATCCGGTGGCACATGTCTCGTTCGGGATTGAATGTTCCGTCTGGGTGACGGCCGCGATTGCTGTAACGAAAGTGGATGCAAGGGGCAGACACAGTGTCGCCGTTCAGGCACACTATGGTCATGTCACGGGTCATGTCACGCATCACGGCGGCCGCTTCCGGCCGCGGGTTGTCCGGCGAAGCCGCCCCGGCCGACGGCAGGCTTCCGGCGTCGGCCACAAACTTGGTGGGCACTCGCCCGTTCGGCGTCTATGTCCACGTCCCATACTGCACGACCCGCTGCGGCTACTGCGACTTCAACACCTACACGGCGACCGAGCTCGGCCCGGGAGTCGCGATCGGGACGTTCGTCGAGACGCTTGCCGGTGAGTTCCGCGTGGCCCGCGCCGTCCTCGGCGCGGCAGACCTGGCCGTCTCGACCATTTTCCTCGGCGGCGGGACGCCTACCCTCCTTCCGGTCGAGGACCTCAGGGCGCTGCTTCGAATGATCGACACGGAGTTCGGCATTGCCCCGGACGCCGAGGTGACGACCGAGGCGAACCCCGAGTCCGTGGACGCGAGCACATTGGAACAGCTGCGCGCCGCCGGCTACACGCGGGTCTCGTTCGGCATGCAGAGTGCCCGGTCGCACGTGCTCGCCGCCCTTGACCGTCGGCATACTCCCGGACGTGTACCCGATGTGGTCAGTTGGGCACGCAAGGCGGGATTCAACCATGTCAACCTCGACCTCATCTACGGCTCGCCGGGTGAGTCGGACCGGGACTGGCAGGCGAGCCTGGACGCCGCGGTCGAACTCGCTCCCGATCATGTGAGCGCGTATGCGTTGACTGTTGAGGACGGCACCCGGCTGGCCCGCCGGATCAGGCGTGGCGAGCTGCTCCCGCCAGACGATGACATGATGGCTGACCGTTACCATCAGGCCGAGCAGACCCTGACCGCGGCGGGCCTACGGTGGTATGAGATCAGTAACTGGGCCCGTGACGAAGCGTCCCGCAGCCGGCACAATCTCGGCTACTGGCGTGGTCATGACTGGTGGGGTTTCGGACCGGGGGCACACAGCCATGTCGGCGGTGTGCGCTGGTGGAACGTCCGTCATCCGGCCGCCTACAGCGCGCTGCTCGCCGAGCAGGCGAGTCCTGCCGCGGCCCGTGAGCTGCTGGACGACGACGCCAGGCAGATGGAGCGGGTGATGCTCGGGGTTCGCCTGGCCGACGGCCTCGCCGTCGACGAGCTGACCGACGCGGGGCGTGCGCGGGCCGCGACGCTTGCTGTGGACGGGTTGATCGAGCCGGCCGGGCTGGAGGCCGGACGCGTGTTGCTCACCCTGCGTGGCAGGCTCCTGGCCGATACCGTGGTCCGTGATCTCCTTCCGGACTGACCGGCGCCGCCCCTTGGCGAAGGCCTTGAGTTTCTGCACTCGCTGACGTGCTCGACCGTCTCGGCTGGAGGCCAAGACGGCTACAATTGGCACTCGAGGCAACGGAGTGCCAGGACGCTTCGGAAGTACGGGTTCTGGTCCTGGTCGCCTCGTGCGGTCGTGGCTGGCCTCGCCAAACGGCCTCAACGTGGCGAAGGGGTGAAGCGACGTGCTGGAAGAACGGCGGTTGGACGTTCTGCGCGCCATCGTTGAGGACTTTGTGCTGAGCAACGAGCCCGTGGGGTCCAAAGCACTGGCAGAGCGCCACCAGCTGGGGGTATCGCCTGCTACTGTACGTAATGATATGTCTGCGCTTGAGGAAGAAGGCTACATTACCCAGCCGCACACGAGCGCGGGGCGGATCCCGACGGACAAGGGCTACCGCCTGTTCGTCGACCGGCTGTCGGGGGTCAAGCCCCTGTCGCGGGCGGAGCGGCGGGCGATCCAGAGCTTCCTCGAGGGAGCGATCGATCTCGATGACGTGGTCCGGCGGTCGGTTCGGCTGCTGGCCCAGCTGACCCGCCAGGTCGCTGTCGTGCAGTACCCGTCGTTGTCGTGCAGCAGCGTCCGGCACATCGAGATCGTGACGATCACGCCGGCGCGGCTGCTTTTCGTAATGATTACTGACACCGGTAGGGTTGAGCAGCGGGTGGTCGAAGTGCCCGCCCCGGTTGACGATCTGATCGTCGGCGAACTGCGGGGTGTACTCAACGCCGCGTTGAACGGGCGCAGGCTGGTGGACGCGCCCGAGGCGGTCGCGGATCTGTCGGACGCCGCCCGCCCGGATCTGCGTCCACATCTGAATACGCTGATCGCGGTGGTGATGGAGGCGCTGGTCGACAAGCCCGAGGAGCGGGTGGCGCTGGCGGGTACAGCCAACCTGACATTGTCGGCTCTCGACTTCGCCGATACGCTGCGTCCCCTTCTGGAAGCGCTGGAGGAGCAGGTTGTTCTGTTGAAACTGATCGGCGAGGTACGCGACCTCGACACCGTTACGGTACGTATTGGTCAGGAAAACAGTATGGATGCGCTACGTTCCACCTCGGTGGTGGCAACGGGGTACGGTCGCGGAGCGTCCGCTTTGGGCGGCCTGGGAGTGGTCGGTCCGAGGCGGATGGACTATCCGGGGGCCATGGCGGCGGTAAGAGCCGTCGCCAAGTACGTGGGTGATCTCTTGGGTGCCGACTGATGGCCACTGACTACTACGAAGTGCTGGGCGTACGCCGAGACGCTTCGAACGACGAACTCAAGCGGGCATATCGCAGGCTCGCTCGGGAACTGCATCCCGACGTGAACCCCGACCCGGAGGCGCAGCAGCGCTTCAAGGCCGTGACCACCGCGTACGAGGTGCTGTCGGACCCGGAGAAGCGCCAGGTCGTCGATCTCGGTGGTGATCCGCTGGCTCCCGGTGGGGGAGGCGGCGCCGGGGCTTCCTTCGGGGCGGGCTTCGGCGGCCTCGGCGACATCATGGATGCCTTCTTCGGTGGCGGGGCAAATCGTGGGCCGCGCTCACGGGTCCGTCGCGGCAACGACGCGTTGCTCCGGCTGGAGCTCGACCTCGCTGAGACCGCGTTCGGGGCGACCCGGGATATCACCGTTGACACCGCGGCGGTGTGCGCCACCTGCTCCGGGGAGGGATCGGCGCCGGGTAGCCATCCGGTGACCTGCCCGGTGTGTCACGGGCGTGGAGAGATCCAACAGGTGACCCGGTCGTTCCTGGGCCAGATGGTCACTTCCAGGCCGTGCACCCGATGCGGAGCCACCGGGAGCGTGATCGAGCATCCGTGCCGGGAATGCGGCGGCGACGGCCGGGTACGTAAGCGGCGCAACCTTACCGTCAAGATCCCTTCTGGGGTTGAGGACGGGATGCGCATCCGGTTGTCCGGCGAAGGTGAGGTCGGCCCGGGCGGCGGGCCTAACGGTGACCTCTACGTCGAGGTACAGGAGCGTCCCCATCCGGTCTTCACCCGGGAAGGCGACGATCTGCACTGTGAGCTGCGGGTGCCTATGACGGCCGCCGCGCTCGGTACCACCTGTGAGTTGGACACTCTGGACGGCAGCGAGACCCTCACGGTCAAGCCCGGCACTCAGCCTGGGTATGTCATCACCATGAGTGGTCGCGGCATTCCGCATCTGCGTTCGGTCGGCCGCGGTCACCTGCACATCCATGTGGTGGTGGAGACGCCGACCAAGCTTGATCCTGATCAGGAAAGGCTGCTGCGAGAGCTGGCGAAGTTGCGGGACGAGGAGCAGCCGGCGGTGGTGACCAGTGGCAACGGGACCGCCGACGGGCAGGGCTTCTTCTCCAGGCTCCGCGGCGCCCGCGGCACGCGGTAGGCGGGGCCGGATGCGGGTTGCCGTGGGCCGGACCGGGCGCGGAGGAACGGACAGCTGACCGCGCCTCTTTTCCACCAGGGCCTGGTTCCCGACGGCAGAGAGCTGACACTCTCCGGTTCGGAGGGTCACCATGCTGCGACGGTTCGTCGACTTCGCCCCGGTGAACGCCTGGATATCACCGATGGTCTCGGGGTGGTTGCCGAATGTACCGTTCTGCGTTGTCGGCGCGACGAGGTCGACTGCACGGTCGAACGCAGGGTCGTGTACCCGGAGTCTGCTCCCCGGCTGGTCGTGGTCCAGGCCCTGGCCAAGGGCGACCGCGGTGAGCTCGCTGTCGAGCTCATGACCGAGGTGGGGGTCGACGAGATCGTCCCCTGGGCGGCTGCCCGCTCGATCGTCCGTTGGGAGGGGGATCGTGGCATGCGGGCGCATGCGCGCTGGTCGGCCACGGCGCGTGAGGCCGCGAAGCAGTCACGGCGAGTGTTCTGGCCCCGGCTGGCGGGCCTCGCTGACACCGCTGCGGTCGGCGCTCGGATCGCGACCGCGGACATCGCGGTGGTTCTGCATGAGGAGGCGACCGAACCGCTGGTCGCGGGGCTGCGCGAGGCGGGCGTGGCGGGATCGTCGGAGATCGTCGTGGTAGTGGGGCCAGAAGGTGGAATCACCGACAGTGAGCTTGAGGTCTTC
>NZ_CAUVXI010000022.1:36474-37858 GCF_963555845.1 Protofrankia sp. Cas8
GGTGCGGCCGGAGCGATGCCTGCCCGGCTCGGTCGCACGGTGTTACGGACGTCGACCGCAGGTGTCGTCGCGGCCGCGATCGTGTTGTCCCATACCACCCGCTGGGATCGGTAGGCCGGAGGTGGCGCGATGCTGGTTCGGGATGCTGGTTCGCGATGCTGGTTGTTCTCGCGGATCGTTAGACTAGGGGCCGTACTGACTCATGTCGTTTGAGAGGTCTCGTGGCCGCAGCCGGCTGCAACCCATGACCGATTCCGTCTCCCCGTCCGACCAACGGACCGTCACCCGCATCGTCGTCCCGGGCGCGCACAGCATGGTAAGCCTGCTGGGCCACCAGGACGAGCTGTTGCGTGTCATCGAACAGGCCTTACCGTCCGACATCCATGTCCGGGGCAACGAGATCACCATTACCGGTCATCCGGACGAGAACGCACTGGCCGCCAAGCTCTTCGCCGAACTGATCGCTCTGTTGGAGTCCGGCACGGAACTGACGCCGTCCCACGTCAACCACTCGTTGTCGATGTTGCGCAGTGGTGGCGATGAGCGGCCTGCCGAGGTGCTCACCCTCAACATCCTGTCTGGCCGTGGGCGGACGATCCGTCCCAAGACGTTGAATCAGAAACGCTATGTGGACGCGATCGACGTCCACACGATCGTGTTCGGCATCGGCCCGGCCGGCACCGGCAAGACCTATCTGGCCATGGCCAAGGCCGTGCAGGCACTCCAGTCAAAGCAGGTGAACCGGATCATCCTGACCCGGCCCGCGGTCGAGGCGGGAGAGCGGCTCGGTTTCCTGCCCGGCACGCTTTACGACAAGATCGACCCGTATCTGCGACCGCTCTACGACGCCTTGCACGACATGGTCGATCCGGACTCGATCCCACGACTGATCCAGAGCGGAACCATCGAGGTCGCGCCGCTCGCCTACATGCGCGGCCGGTCCCTGAACGACGCTTTCATCATCCTGGACGAGGCGCAGAACACCTCCGGTGAGCAGATGAAGATGTTCCTCACCCGGCTCGGTTTCGGTTCCAAGATCGTTGTTACCGGGGATGTGACCCAGGTGGATCTGCCCAGCGGAACCCGCAGCGGCCTGCGTGTCGTCCGGGAAATCCTCGACGGCGTTGAGGACGTCCACTTCGCGACGCTGACCAGCACGGACGTGGTACGTCACCGGCTGGTCAGCGACATCGTCGACGCCTATGCCCGCTGGGACGCGGCAAGCGCGCCCAGCCCGCGACCTGCGCAGGCCGGCCGCCGGGACCGACGATGACCGGCCGTCGGTAGGGCGTGGCCGATGACCCGCAACCGGATGACCCGCAACCCGGATGACCCGCAACCGGATGACGCGCAACCGAGGACGTGCCGCGAGCAGTGGCGCCGC
>NZ_CAUVXI010000023.1:0-32176 GCF_963555845.1 Protofrankia sp. Cas8
GCGCGGACCACCTCCCGCGCGCTCACCTCGCCCCCGCGGATCATCCCGGCCAGTTCGGTGGCGCCGTGCGCCCACACGGCGCTGTCGGTCCGGTCGGTCACGCTCATTGCCCACTCTCCTCAACTCGAACCGGCTCACCATGCGGCTGATCCGGCAACTGCTGCGGTGTCTGGCCCGCGGACCGTTCCTGCGACTGGTCCTGCGGCTGCTCCGGGTCCCGCGCAACCTCCGGAGTCTGGGCTTGTTCGCCGAGGTAGCTGGCGAGGATCAGGGGCCGGTCGGCACGTATTCGCTCGGCGTCGACGAGCCGCCGCCGCAGGCCGAAACCGCCAGCGTCGTGGCCAGTCCCAGCACCAGCAGGCACCTTCGCGTGCTTGGCAGTTGGAGCATTGCTCACCCTCCGATTCGGGGGTCGCTGACGCGACCGGACAGATCGCTGCACGCGCGCTGGTCGGCCTGGCGGCACGCGTCATGGAAGTTGTGTGGACGTCGCACGAGTGCGCACGTGGAGTGGAACGGACTCCGGACGTCGCCGAGCAGGGGCGAGGGCCCGGATCTGCATGGCGATGGAACACGAGCCGTGGCGTGGAGTCCGGCCGGACTCCGGATGATCCCTCTGCGGCCGCCGACGGCGCCTCGTGGGCACCTAGCCGGCTGACAGGACGGCGAACATCACCGCTAACAGATCCATAGATCTTCTATCGATCTGGATCGTATGCTGGTTCACCCGGCCTGTCAACAGGGTCGATCCGGTGCATCCGATCGAGCCCCGCAGGGAGGCTCAGTTGTCGGGCCAGGCCCGCCGCCCCACCGCCAGGCATCGGATGAGCGGGTTAACAAGCGCGGCCAGGTCGCACGGCCAGCAGCGGTTCCGGGTGTCGGGACGGCGGGGGTCGGGACGGCGGGGGTCGGGATGGCGGGGGTCGGGATGGAGCAGAGTGCAGGGCGTGGATGCGGTCCCAAGGGGTGGCCAGATCGGTCGGCTCAGGCGCAGCCGCGTGGGGCCTTCAGGACGCGGTTGCGGGCGCTGTTGAGTCGGCCGGATGAGAACAGCGGGAACCGCAGCATTTTCGATTTGGCCTTGTGTCAGGGCACTTCCTGCGCTGTGCGCAGCCTCTGCGTGCGGTGACAGCCTGGGTGGCTCGCGGACCTACCCTGCCTCAGGGGACGCGGGAAGGAACCCGGCGCCAACAAAGGCGCGGTCGGCGACCGCGCCCACGACCTTGCGGTAGCGCCACTCGTAGGGTCGTCTCCCTGACGATCGGGTTCCCGGGAACCAGCACTACGTCCGTTTGTGCGCCCATCAGCCCCTGGTTGCCGCGGGCTCGGTGAGCCGTTCGAAAATGGCGAGCATCGAGCGGGACATCAGGGAGCGGCCCTCCTCGCCCTCGGGATCCTTGAGGATGTCCGGGTCGCCGAACCAGATCACCACCGATCCGGCGACCTGTGCCGCCATGACGCGGGATAGGTCCCGGACGGTGTACGGCGGTCGGATGCGCAGGTCGTAGGAGTCGAGGAGCGCCTGCCACGCTTGGTCTGCCGCCTCGTAGAACTCGGATTGCCGCTGGGCCAGAGCCGCTCGGAGCCGTGGATCGCAGGCGCCGAACAGGAGGCTTAGCTCAACCCGGTACAGCGGATCTTCACGATAGTGACGGTGTACTTCCTCCATGGTCCGGAAGAAGACCGTCTCCAGGGGGAGCGCACCGGCCTGGGCCTCCTTGAAACGCAGAATGCTCTCGGGGAGCCCGGGCACCAGAGTCGCCTGCAGGTGGGCGATGTGGAAGAGAAGGTCTATCTGGAAGTCGCCTTGGGTGGGCCACTGCTGGTACAGCGCGCCCGTCGTGATGGCCTTGGCCGACTGGTCGCCGGTCTGCTCACGGACAATGGCGGTCGCCCGATCGGCCACCTGAGTGAGCCGAACGTGGGCCAAGGCGGCCGAAAGCGCTTCGTCACCGGTCGCTTCCGCGCGTTCACGGATGAGGTCGACCGCAGCATGCAGCATCAGGTCACGTGTCTCGGCCGGGGTGCGCCTCGGCATGCGTTCGCGCAGCTCCGTGGGGGTGCGCCTCGGGGGGCGTTGGCCCTGGTCCGGCAACTGAGCCTCCCTGCGGGGCTCGATCGGATGCACAGGATTGGCCCCATTGACAGGCCGCGTAAGACAGCATACCTTCCAGATCATTAGATGATCTACGGATCTGGGCTCGTTGGCCGGACCCACATGCCCGGACCCGGCGGCACGCCCGCGCGGTGATCCGGTCCTTCTACGATTACCACCGGGAGATGCACGGCCGGCCGCTGGTCAACCCGTTCCCGAAAGCCGGGGGCGTCGAGGGCGAATATCTCAATGCCCACCACAATCCGATGCAGCCCTTCCGGCGACCGTCGCGGCGGGCGTCCTATCAGCCCAAGGAGCCCAAGCCCGCGCCGCGGAGCATCCCCGACCAGGCGTTCAACGACCTGTTCGCGGCCCTGGCCTGCAACAGGGACCGGGCGCTGATCGCGTTCTACATCTCGACCGGCGCCCGCGCCTCAGGGGTCTGTCAATCTTGGCAGAGCCGTTATTTCTACAGGCCCCCACACCCGATGCCAACGCTGCACCGACCGCACATCGACCCGTAACTCCTCCGCGATCCGCACCAACGGTTCACCCCCCGCGAACCGCCCAGCCGCCTCCATCCGACCCCACAAATTAAAGATCAGTAGCTGTCGCGCGCCGAGATAGGTCGCTGGATTCTGAGCGGGTGGCCAAAACCGAATGGGCACACGCGAGGACAACCCGATAGCTGGATCCGCTGCCCATGAATACACGTTTTTCTTAGTCCAGTACGAGGTACCGTTTTTCGTGCTGTGCGGTGCAACGAAAAGTCCGGTTCGGGCTCGTAACCACAGCCACCATCGCGAGACGCCGAGTAGCTGCGCACATCTCCCCAGGTCCAGCAGTTCATCTTCGGATGACGGTGTCATGGCATCCCCGTGATAGCTCCGCTCGGTACCGTTCCAGCTCAGGACAGTAACGCGGTCGACGGGCCCGATACAGGCAGATTCGGATATCCATCCGGTCGGGAACTGGCGGGCAGGAAGCTCACAGCCGATCTCAGGGCGCGCTCGGCGGCGGTGTCGTCCTTCCAGCTCGCCGCTGTCATCGGATCTCTCTGTCTGCCCGGCGATCCCTTCGACCGTTGCTCCCACCGGCGGCTCTACGCCACCATCCCTTGAGGACCGTGCTGGCGGATGGTCTGCTCTGACAGCCGCACGTCAGAATCAGGTCTCGCCGGCGACCCGCGCCCGCTGAAACTGCAAGCGCGGGATCGCCGTCCTTCCGTAGATCACCCCGGCTCTTGCGGATCACCACCGACAGGGCCGCTGGCACCTTCCATCCGGGTATGGGTATCGCTACGCAGCTGCGAGACCAGCTCCCGCGCGGTCGGCGCACCGACATGCAGACGCTTACGCAACGTCTCCGCCGAGATCGGCCGCTGGTGTTCCTGCCAGTGCAGCACATCTTCAGCCCGAGCCCGATGCAGCAGATCCTGCTGCCGCGCCTTCCGATCCACCCGATGCGACCCCTTCGATACGCCGCGCACCCCGGCAGTGACCGGCCGGCTCGGGCCGCCTTCCCCTTCTACCCCAGCGGCCTCAGCCAACTCCGGAACGGGAGGCGCACAGTGCGGACCGACCGGCTGCAGTGCGTGGAGCAGGCCCGGTCCCACCTCAGCCCAGCCAATCAGCAGAAGAGGGCCGACAGCGTCGAACGCCGCCTTACCGTCCCGGCAATAACCGGTTCAGCGACGTTGAGCGCCAACGTCACAAGACTCGCGAACACCAGAAGCCGACGCGCCGGCCGGATCTCCGCACGAGGCGCACCCCGCACCGCAAGCTCCCGGATCGCGATCAACAGACCGAGCACCGACAGGTCCACCGCCGGCGCGACCAACGGCGCCACATACACCGGCACCCCCAAGCGCAGCGCCAACAGCCACACGTTGCCGAACCCGAACAAAAACGTCAGACCCACCACCAGGGCCATGATCACAGTCACCGCGGTGAAGGCCACCCCGCGCCCACCCGTACCCGACTCCGAGACCGGAGATGATGCGCTCATCGCCCACCCCGCCGAACCCCAAAAGTGGTCTCCACGACCAGCTGCCCGACGGAAACACCCAGGTCAGCCCTTCCTCCTTCTACACGGTCCCCCGCCGGCGGGTGTGACAGCGGCGAGGCCTTCGGCGCTGAGAGAGTCGGGGCCTAGCCCTACCGCATCCGGCCGGGGCCGTGCCCCACCGGCCGGATGTCGGGGCCTCGCCCGGCCTCCGTCCCCCGGGCGAGGCCTCACCGCTTCGCCACCCACCAACGGCCGACGGTGGGCTCGCGTCAGCCTGATGCGGCCGTGCGCCTTCTGGATCATCGCCCGCATCGACCAACATCCATCAGACACGCCCTAGTCGCCGTTCGCTGTCGTCGTGGCCGAAGCTTCCAGGGTCGTGCCCGGAGCTACGGTGACCGTGGCCTGCCCCGACGCGGGCGTGCTTCCTTCGGAGTCGTCGGCCTGGCCTTTTGTCTTCTTATCGGCGCCTTTGGTTGCGTGTCCCTTGCCGTGGCCAGCTGACTGGCTCTCGGGCTCCGCGGTTGGTGTCACTGTGCCGGTCGGGTTCGTGCTCTCCCCCGCGGCACGATCGTCGGCGAGTGCTGCCGCACAGTAGGTAGGGACCTGCCCCTTGCCTCCGGCAGCGGTGACCAGTGCGCTGTAAGCCGGGGTGTCGAGGGCCTTGCCGGGATTGTCAGCTGCACCGGCCGTGTAGGCGCGGCATAACCCCACCAGCGATGCCGAGACGGCTGGACTGGCGTTGCGCCCATGGCCGGATGACGTCGCCTCATGAGCCCAAGCCGATGCGGAGGCGGAGGCGGACGTCGCCAGCTGCGCGGCAGGAGAGTCGCTCCCCCCTGGCGAGGGCAGGACAACCGTGCTGGCGACAACAGCAAAACCACCAACAGTAGTGGCTGCGACCACCACTGTGACGGCCTTGACCGTCAGGAGCTTCCCAACGCCGATGTTGATCGGCGAGTCGCGCCGAGGCTGGGTGACGGGAGCCAGCCGTGCCTCCCGGAAGGCGGCAACAGCTGATTCCTCGCCGGCGAGCTCACCGACACGAGCCGAACCGGCCGCGGCCGCGAGCAGGTCTGCGAGGGAACCCGGACCGGCCTGCCGATTGACCGTGCCGCCGCGCAGCATCCGCTCTGCGTCGTCCCGGCCAATCTGACGGGGTCGGTGTGTGCTCATCTCATGTCCTTCAGCGTCAGAGCCTTCAGCGTCGGATCCGTCAGCGTCGCAGCCCCTGCTGACGCCAGACCCAAATAAGATCATTGTGACGGGAGCCGCGGGTGGCCCTGAGCGGTCCCGTCCACGACGCCATCCCCGGGCTGTCCGACCTGTTCGGCGAGGCGGCGTAGCCCGCGGTACGCCGCGGTGCGGACGGCACCTGCGCGTTTGCCCAGCACCCGCCCGGCGGTCTTCGCGTCCAGACCCATGACCACACGCAGCAGTACCGCCTCGGCCTGGTCCCGCGGCAGAGCTGCGATCATCTTGAGCGCCGCATCGGTGGACACCGCCTCGAGCGCACGTCCAGCGGTGTCGTCATCGGCCGCCATATCGACCATATGTTCGAACGGTGCGCCGAGCTGAGGGCGGCGCCGTTGCCGACGCAGGTGGTCCAGGGCGCGGTGGCGGGCGATCGTCGCGGCCCAGCCGCGGAACCCGTCGATGTCCCCCTGAAGGGACGGCAGGTCTCGGGCGATCTGCAACCACGCCTCGGATGCGACATCCTCCGCGTCCTCACCGACGAGTGCGCGCAGGTAGCGCAACAGCCCGGGCTGGACCGCCCGGTAGATCATCCGAAACGCATCCTCGTCACCGCGTTGTGCCTCACCGACGGCGGCCGAGAGGTCCTCGGCCGCCGCCGGTGATCGCTCGACGCCCCCCAGTCGCTGATCGGCGCCCGTTGGTAACCGCTCGACCTCCCGGCACGACTCCTGGCCCTGTCGGGGGGTACGGGCAGGGGCCGACGTGGAGCCGACAAACCATTGCCGTGGAAGGTCGATGCCGACGGTGCCGGCACCTCCGTCACTCGACTCCGCGCTCTGATCCACCAGCGACATAATGGGGCACGTCACATAGGACGTGCACAACACCCAGAACACCGATATCCACTGGAAAGATCACGACTGTCGTGACGTGAGCGCAGCCATCCGCGCTGGCAGTAGGTGCCTGCCGTACGTCGAGACGAGCAGCCGTGCCTACGCCTGCGGACGGATGCCCGGGCGGTCCGGGTGCGGCTACCGTTGTCGGAATGGACGGTAAGCGGATGGTCACGATTGGCCTGTGGCTGTACGCCGATGTCCTACCGACCGCCGTCGCGGCGACGGTGCTCCTCGCCGGCTCGTCCGAGGCCGGGAAGGATCAGGTGCCACCGCACCGATCGATCGATGCCGCCGGCTACGTCCTACTCGCGCTTGCCGCGGCCGGCCTGCTGTTGCGCCGCCACGCCCCGACGGCAATGTTGATGCTGGAGAGCCTGCTGGTCGGGGGATATCTGGCTGCCGGCTATCCGCACGGCCCGGTGTTCCTGACAGTGGCGGTGGCCGCCTACACGGTCGGGCTGCGGTTGGAGCCACGGGCGTCGGTTGTCGCCGCCGGCGTCGCAACCAGCCTCCTGGTCACCGGTAGCGCTGTCGCTGTCGCGTCGGGTTACGCCGACGGCGGCTGGACGTATGTCTTCACCCTGACCGCCACCGTGGTTGTGGCTGGCGTTCCGGCTCTGATCGGCGCGCTGCTGCGCAAGGCCCGGCAGGCCGCGGCGCTGGCGGACGAAGAGGCGACCAGACGCCGGATCGACCAGGAACGGCTGCGGATGGCCCGCGAGGTGCACGACGTCGTCGGGCACAGTCTGTCCGTCATCTCCTTGCAGGCCGGGGTGGCGCTGCACGTACTCGACCGCCGACCCGAGCAGGCGCAGGTCTCGCTGGAGGCGATTCGCCGCACCAGCGTCGAGGCGCTCGAAGAGCTGCGAGCCACCCTCGCGCTCACCCGCGCCGAGCGAACGCCACTCACCGGTCTGGACCGTCTGCCCGGCCTGCTCACCGAGGTGCGCCTGGTGGGCCTACCGGTCGAGACCGTTGTCGAAGGCAACCTTGCCGCGCTGCCGGCCGAGGTCGACCTGGCTGCCTTCCGGGTTGTCCAGGAATCGCTGACGAACGTGCTCCGCCACGCCGGTCGGTCCCGGGTGCACGTAGAACTGCGGCTGACGGCCGGTCAGCTCACCGTCGACGTCACCGACACGCCCGAACCGTCGGACGTGCCTGCGCCATTGGATGCATCCGCCGGGCACCCTGCGCCCAGCGACGCACTCGACCAATCCGGCCACGGCCGATCCGGCCACGGCCTTGCCGGCCTGCGGGAACGCGCCGCCGAGCTCGGTGGCTCGGTCAACGCCGGCCCGCGGCCCGGGGGCGGCTGGCAGGTACGGGCCGTCCTGCCGACGGTGACCACCGCGTTGAGCGGGGTCACGGTATGACCGGCGCGCAGCTGATCCGCGTACTGATCGCCGACGACCAGCCACTGATCAGACTGGGCCTACGGGTACTCATCGAGACCGAGGACGACCTTGAGCTGGTAGGGGAGGCCGACGACGGGCGGGCCGCGCTCGACCTGGTCCGGCGCGCCCGACCGGACGTCGCCCTGCTCGACATCCGGATGCCCGTACTAGACGGCCTTTCCGCGCTGCGCGCCATCACCGAGGACCCGGATCTCGCCCACACCCGGGTCGTCATGGTCACGACCTTTGAGCTGGATGAGTACGTGTTCGAGGCGCTGCGCAGCGGGGCCTCGGGATTCGTGCTCAAGGACGCCCCACCCGCCGACCTGCTGCGGGCGATCCGGGTGGTGGCCGCCGGCGAGTCATTGCTGTCACCGACGGTCACCCGGCGGGTGATCGAGGCCTTCGCCCGCCGACCCGTTCCCGCGTCCGCACCCGACCTGAGCAGCCTCACCGTTCGGGAACGGGAGGTTATGGGCCTGGTCGGGCGGGGGCTTTCGAACGAGGAGATCGCCGCCCAACTGGTCATCAGCCCGGCCACCGCCCGTACCCATGTAAGCCGGGTCATGGTCAAACTCGCTGCCCGGGACCGGGCACAGCTTGCCGTCCTGGCGAACCAGGCCGGGCTGGTCGACACCTGAACCAGCGTCCCCGACGCACCGGCCCCCGAGTCACCACTGCCCCGGCGCGCCAGCCCCCGGGTCGCCACGGTTCCGGTCCACCCCGGCCCGCCTCTACGCAACCGGCCCATCCACATACGCGCGGATGGGTAGGCCAAGTCACCCCGCTGAGCGGACGACACGACAGGCCTGGTCGGACGAGCGTGGACGGCATGACAACGACTCTCGACGGTTCCAGCGCCACTCCCGGCGCCCGTCCTGGCGCCCATCCCGGCGCCCATCCCGGCGCTCTGCCTGCGAAGCCTGGTATCTCGCCGCCGACGCTCGCCAAGCCGCACCCGCCGGCGATCGACGTGCGCGGGCTCACCAAACGCTTCGGCCGCCGAACGGTCGTCGACGGCCTCGACATCACCGTTCCCACCGGAGTGGTCGCCGGCTTCGTCGGGCCGAACGGAGCGGGCAAGACGACAACCCTGCGGATGCTGCTCGGGCTCGTCCGCCCAACGGCCGGGAGCGGCACAATTCTCGGACATCCGCTCACCCGTCCAGCGGACTACCTGCCCAGGATCGGCGCCCTGATCGAAAGTCCGGCGCTGTACCCGGCGCTGTCCGGCGAACGCAACCTCGCGTCGCTGGCCGTCCTCGCGGGCCAGGATCCAGATCGTGTCCCGGACGTCCTGGACACGGTCGGGCTGGCCGGCCGGGGCGGCGATGCGTTCCGCACCTATTCACTGGGGATGAAGCAGCGCCTTGCGATCGCCGCCGCCCTGCTCTGCGATCCCGACCTGCTCGTCCTCGACGAACCGACCAATGGCCTCGATCCGTCCGGTATCCGCCAGATGCGGGATCTCGTCCGTTCGCTCGGCGGCGACGCCCGCGGCTCCGGCGCGGACCCCTCGGCCCATCCGCGCCGGACCGTGCTGATCTCATCCCATCTGCTCGCCGAGGTCGAGCAGATCTGCGACTGGATCATCGTCGTCGAGCGGGGCAGGTTGGCCTACCAGGGTCCGACGGACGGCCTGATGGCCGATGGAAGCCATCGGGTGACGTTGCGCCCGGAGCAGCCCGATCAGCTTGGCATGCTGGCCGATCTGGTCGCCGGCTTCGGCCTGCGGGTGACGCGCGACGACGACCACATCACCGTGCACCTGGACGGTGTCGCGGCTGGCACGACGCACAGCACGGCGCACAGCGACCAGAACGCGGCGGCCAGGACGGCTCTGCTGGCCGAGCTGAACCGGGCGACGCTCGCCCGCGGCATCACCCTCGTCGAGATCGCGCAGCAGCGGGTGAGCCTTGAAGAGCGCTATCAGGGCCTCGTCGAGACCACCACGAACAGCCAGGCTGGGGAGGAGACACGATGAACATCACCACCGCGGTGGCCCGCGCCTACCGGGCCGAAATGATCAAACTGCGCCGGCCGAGCACTCTTGCTGCGATGGGAGTGATCGGGGCGCTGAGCGTGCTGGCGACCGTGCTCGCGTACGCGCTCGCGCATGCGACCCCTGACCTCACCGTCACCGCGAGGGGCTCGGGCTTTCAGGTCACGCTGGCCCAGCTCGCCGCCCCGGCCGGGCCGACGCTGGGGTTCGTGGGCGGGACGACGTTCATCGGACTGCTGGCCTTCGTCGTGTTCACCGTGAGTATGACCAACGAATACGGTCAGGGAACCCTGCGCACACTCTTCCTGCGGGAACCCCGCCGTCTGGGCTGGCTCGGTGGACGGCTGGGCGCCATGTTCTCGGCCCTTGCCGCCGCACTGCTCGTCGCACTGATGCTGAGCGTCGCCACGGCACTGCTCATGAGCCAGATACGCGGTATCGACACATCACAGTGGTGGACAGGCGCAGCGCTACGCGAAGCCGCCGACAACTACCTCAACGCCCTGGTGGGAACGGTGTTCTTCGCGCTGGTCGGGACCACGCTGGGCATCCTGCTGCGGTCCACCACCCT
Organism: Protofrankia sp. Cas8; assembly: GCF_963555845.1. Taxonomy (NCBI): domain Bacteria; kingdom Bacillati; phylum Actinomycetota; class Actinomycetes; order Frankiales; family Frankiaceae; genus Protofrankia; species Protofrankia sp. Cas8. Next base: position 10,163 of record NZ_CAUVXI010000023.1, read on the forward strand.
CGCCCTCGCGATCGGCATCGCCTGGATGTTCCCGGTCGAGCACATCGTCCAGAACGCCTGGAGCGGCGCAACCGGGGTCTTCCCCGGTCTCGTGTTCGACGCGGTGGGACGAGGCGGGGTGGCCGACGTCTCATACGGTTCCGCCCTGGCCGTCGGCACCGGGTACGCGCTGATTGCCGCCGTCCTCGGCGCGGTCAGCCTCGCCCGCCGCGACGTGACAGCCTGACTCCGCTGCAACTGGCAGAATACCCGCCAGCGGTTTCTTTCTTACCCGCACCGAGCGGCATGGAGGGCAAAACGTGGCATCGCTACAAACTTTGGAACGTCGGATCCTGGCCCTTGAAGCTCGCTTGGCGGAAATCGAAGGCGGCTATGGAGACACCCTCTACAAGCTTCACCGAGCGAGCATAAAATCTGAACTTCGCATGTCGAAAATTCTCGAACATCTGAAGATCGATGATGTGGCCGAAGGCGATGCCAACGATGCCCTCGACGAAACCTGATCGAATGTTCAGGAATCACCGGGCGGCTACAAACGGTATTTCATCCACAGCTGCGCAGCCGCGGTCATCTGCTTCTTCCAAGGTACGGGATCGTTCTGTGCGATCTCCTGCCACATTCGGCAGTTTGCTGCCGTGAATGCATCGATGGCCTCCAGATGTGCCCTGCCGTTGACCAGTATAGGGAGTAATCAGCGTGTCTCCCTTCGACGTGTTCGAATCCTAGGACGTTCCAGCCGCCGACCTCGACCTGCCAGAACATCCTGGGGCCGACCTGGAGGATATACGGATTGATCTCCGCTTCTCATTGCTGGGTACGGACCTGAGGATGATCGGATCGTACGCCTTTTACGAAGATCTTCTGCGTGGACGTACGTATGATCACAGCAATCCCGGAGTTGACTCCACCCGCAACCGTTTTCACCTCCCGCACAGGCCCTGTATGCTCCTGGATGACGCTGCGGACGGTCCCAGGAAGGTCGTCCCAGTAAATACGTGGCATGGACACGTATTCCCCCATACAGATAACACGCTGGGCCGCACCGACATACCCGCTATCGGAGCGTCGCTACGACCGTTTGAACCCGCCCTCCCTTCAGTGCTGGCAGTACATGGACAGCGGAGCCTTCGCCTTGCGGTACAGTGCGGCCAGCGGCATACATGTGCCGCAGGTACCACTCAGGGTGCAGCCGGAGCAGCCACCGCCGTGACAATTTTTCGATTGATCCATTCTGATTTCGAATGGCAGCCGCCCAGCCCCGGCCGACATCGTCGGAGTTGGTGGAAAATTCATCGCCGATTCATGGTGGGGCCAACCGCTCCGGCCGCGACTGCGCGACCATTCCCTCGCTCCCGAAGGCGGTCCGCGAAGCGTGCGGATCGTCGACGACGAATTCGCGAGAAAATCCCGACGACCTGTCATCGCCTCCGGACCTCGGAAAGGTCACGCCATGAATCCAGCCACAGTCGGGCCGCCGGTAGCCGACCCACCGACCGTGGTCTTCGATGGCTTCGACCCGGCACACCGCGCTGATCCCTATCCGCGCTACGCCATGGTACGGGAGGCCACAACGCTGTACCGCAGCGCACTCGGGCCACACCTGGTGACCCGGTACGCCGAGTGCGCCGCCGCGCTGTCGGAGCCGGCATGGAGCCATGCCGGCGAGGCGGAGCTCTTCCACCCGGACGTGGACCAGCACGAACTGCCGGCGTCCTTCCTGTGGATGGATCCCCCCGACCACACCCGGCTGCGCGGGCTGGTCAGCAAGGCGTTCACCGCCAGGCGGGTGCTGGACCTGCGCCCGCGGATCGCCCAGATCGTCGACGGACTGCTCGACGCGGCGCTGGCCGCCGGCGAGGTGGACGCGGTCGAGTCGCTGGCCTATCCGTTGCCGCTGACGGTCATCTGCGAACTGCTGGGCGTACCCGCGGCCGACCACGACCTCATCCACCGGTGTGCACCCGCGCTGGCCCGCGGGTTCGACCCCGATCTGCTGCTGACCCAGCGGGAGCGGACGGCCAGGAGCGACGCCGCAGCCGAGCTGCTGGCCTACTTCGCCCACCTGATCGCCAGCAGGCGTGCGGAGCCCGCCGCCGACCTGGTCAGCGAGCTCGGTGCGGTACAGGAACGCGGCGACGTCCTCACCGCGCAGGAGATGCTCGCGACCTGCGTGACCTTGCTCGTGGCCGGACACGAGACCACGGTCAACCTGGTCGGCAACGGGTTGCTCGCCCTGCTGCGCCATCCCGGGCAGCTGGCTCTGCTGCGGGCCCGCCCGGAGCTCGCCGCGCCCGCCGTGGACGAGCTGCTGCGCCACGACTCACCGGTGCACATGACCACCCGGGTAGCCCGCCGCGGGCTCATGCTCGGCGGACAGGCCTTTGCCCCGGGTGAGGGCATCGTGCTCCTCATCGGGTCCGCCAACCGGGACCCGCGGGCCTTCGATCGACCCGATGAGCTCGACCTCGCCCGCTACGCCGACGATGCCGGCACCGCCCGTCACCTCACGTTCAGTCTGGGTATCCACTACTGCCTCGGCGCACCGCTGGCGAGGTTGGAGATGGAGGTTCTGCTCACCGCGATCGTCCGCCGGGTGCGGCGGCTCCTGCCCGGCTCCACCGGGCCGACCTACAAGCCAAACCTGGTGCTGCGCGGCCTGGCCGGGCTGACCGTCCAGGTGCGCTGACCGTCGTTATTCCGAGGACACCGTCGTTACTCCCGAGGACGAGGAGAAGTAGATGACGAGCGCCCCGACCGCGGACAACCCGCTGGCAGTCTTCGGCCCGCAACACCGGGCCGACCCCTACCCGGTGTATCGGCGGATCCGGGAGGGCGGGGCGCTCCAGCCGATCGGCCCGACGCTGTGGCTCGCTCCCCGCTACCAGGAATGCGAAGCCGCGCCGTCTACCGCCAACCCGTATCATCGACGGCATGTTCGAACAGGTTCGACATCGCCCGCCGGCGCTGCTAGATCGGCCGAGGGAAATTGTTGTCGCCTGCGCTCCAACCCGTAGCCATGTGAACATGGCCAGTATAGTCCGTACTGCAGGTTGTTGTGCAGTCAAAAAGGTAATCGTCTGCGGGAATGCTCGTATCGATCCGAAAATTACCCGGGACAGTACGGAGCAGACCCCGATCGAGCACCGCCGCACGCTGAGCCCGGTGTTGAGAACTCTCGCACAGGACGGCTACACACTCGTGGGCCTCGAACAGACGACCAACTCGGTGAATCTGCACGAGTTTCAGTTTTCGCGTAAGACGGCGCTGGTGATCGGCAACGAACGACTTGGCCTCAGCGAGGAAGAACTGGCGCTCATGGGTGCATGCGTGGAGATTCCCGTGTGGGGCCTGCCGCACAGCTATAACGTCTCGGTGGCCACCGCCATGGCCTTGTACGAATACTGCCGGCAATATCCAGCCGGTTGACGGTTGACGGTTGACCGTTGACGGCCGTGCACCTGATAAGCATGATCAATCAGCCGCTGACGGGTAGCCGCCGGTCTCGTCGTGAACTTCCCTTGAGGATGGCATCGGCCGCATCCAGAAGTTCGTCGGGAGAACGGGGTGCCAACCCCCGGACAACAGGTTCCCAGAAGTCGGTACCAGGTTTGGCTTCAACCTCGACCCGCTGCGGCCGGGGCGCTGCCGTCTCAAAAGCGATCCGCAATGAATGAAGATGGGTACGCGGTGTCGGTGCGTCGGTCTTCTTGCTGAACAAGGGGTCGCCGACAATGGCGTGGCCGACCCAGGCGAGGTGGACGCGGATCTGGTGCCTGCGGCCGGTCACGGGCATCGCAAGGACCACGACATGCTGGTCGTCATCCCAGAGGTTCACGAAGTCGGTACGTGACGGGTAGTTCTTACGTGACAGCAGGTTGGCGGCCTTGACATACCACGTGCCAACCGCTGGATCATGCTCGATATGCTGCCGTTCTGCTGCTACTCGAATCCTGCCGCTGCCAGCGGTCAGCAGCGGCAGGTCGATGGTGCCCCGGTCAGGAAAGTGGCCAGGCTGGCATATCGCCAGGTATGCCTTGGCCACGGTTTGCTTCACGAACTGGCGAGTGAGCGCGCCATGGGATTTCTGCGTCTTGGCGAGCACCACCGCGCCCGAGGTCACCTTGTCGATTCGGTTTACCCACCACAGGAGCTCGCCGGCGTCGGCAGCCATCGTGACGAGGTCTGTGTCGTGGCGTTCACCCATGACGGACAGCCCAGGTGGCTTGTTGACCACGAGCGCGAAGTCGTCCTCCCAGAGAACGATCCGCTCTCGGAGCCCACTCCAGTCCGCCACTAGTGTTTACCGCGCACCTGCGGCACCGGCCGCACCGGCCGCACCGGCGGATGCCTCGTACCCTGGGATGACCAGCGGCGGGACGCCCGGCGAACCACCGGCGAACAGCTCCGCCCGGGCACTCACAAGATCTTCAACGGTCCAGCGCGCGTCCCGTTCGACCCGACCCACCTCGTGCCACGGCCCGATCCAGATCACCTGGCCACCGCCCACGCAGAAGACCTGCCCGTTGACGTCGGACGCGTGCGGACTGGCCAGAAAGGCGACCAGCGGCGCAATGTTCGCCGGCGAAAGCTCGTCGAAACCGTCCTCCACCTCCTGTGTCATACCGATCGTCGCGGTCAGCCGCGTCCGCGCCCGTGGTGCGATCGCGTTGACGGTCACGCCGAAGCGTTCCAGCTCGCGGGCCAGGACGAGGGTCATCGACGCGATCCCCGTCTTCGCCGCGGCGTACGAGGACTGCCCGGGATTGCTGAACAGGCCCGAGTCGCTGGTCGTGTTGATGATCCGCCCGTAGGTGGGCTGGCCTGCCTTCGAACGTCCGCGCCAGTAGGCGGCGGCAAACCGTGACGGCGCGAAGTGACCCTTGAGATGGACGCGGATCACCGCGTCCCAGTCCTCCTCGGTGACGTTGAAACTCATCCCGTCACGCAGGATCCCGGCATTGTTGACCAACACGTTCAGGTCGCCATAGGTGTCGACCGCCTGCTGGACGAGCCGCTGGGCACCGGCCCAGTCCGCGACGTCGTCCCCGTTGACAACCGCTTCGCCGCCTGCGTCACGGATCAACTGCGCGGTCTCCTGAGCCGGTGTCGCATCCGCTCCGAGCCCGGTGCGGTCGCCACCAAGATCGTTGACAACGACCCGGGCGCCCTCGGCCGCGAGCCACCGGGCCTCCTCCCGTCCGATGCCCCGGCCCGCCCCGGTAACGATGGCCACCTTGCCGTCCAGTGAACTCATTGCGCCCCCTTCCCTCGACCCCTGTCCGAATACAGTGAACATAGTTCAATATTTCTCTCGGACAAGTGGGTGCGATCGCGGATCGAACGCCGTCATTCAGCGGCCCCCTAGACGGTCACGGGCGGCTCGGCTACCCCGAACACCTCGTTGAAGCAGTCGACGGTGATGCGGCGCCGCACGTCCTGCGCCACGTCGTCGAACAGCTCGTGCAGCACCTTCTGGGTGTTCGGGAAGGTCCCCTCCAGATGTGGGTAGTCACTGCCCCACATGACGTTGCGGAAACCCAGCGCGGTCGCCGTACCGATGGCGCTGGGATCATGCTGGAAGGATGCGTAGACCTGGCTGTAGATGATCTCGCTGGGTCGCCGCGACAGCTTGGGACGAACGAACATGTCGTGCTGGCGGTAGGCCTCGTCCATCCGGTCGGCGAGCGCCGGGACGAACGTGGCACCGCTTTCAGCCATCACGATCCGCAGGCCGGGGTAGCGATCCAGCACACCGGATGCCACGAGATGGGCAACGGTGCGCTGGGCCGGGTAGAAGGTCTCCACGTAGTTGATGACGGCGCCACCCGGGCCCCGGGCCACCTTCTGTTCGGCACCGGTGCCGATATGGAAGCAGATCGGGATGTCGGCCTCGGCCGCGGCCGCCCACAGCGGCTCCCAGACCTCGTTGTTGAAGTCGCGGCCTTCCGGCGGAGTCGCCGGCAGGAACACCGCCCGGTAACCGGCCGACACGGCGCGCGCCAGCTCGGCGACGGCATCGTCGGTGTCAAGCACCGAGACCACGGCTACTCCCACGAAACGCGGCGAGACGCCCATGACCTCCGACAGGCACCAGTCGTTGTAGGCCTTCCCGCACTCGCGGGCCAACTCCCGATCAGTCATGATCGTCGTCCAGAGCGCCCGGGACGGGAAGACGACCTCGGCCCAGACCCCCTGCTCGTCGAGGTCTTCCAGCCGGATGCGAGGGTCCTCCGCGCCGGGCGGCCGCATCGCGTCGGAGAACGCGATCGGATCGCGGCGGATGATCTGCCCGTCGACGTAGACGGTCTCCCTGCCATCCGCCCGCTCGGCGCGTGGAGCACGGTCCGCGAGCCGCTTCGGGAGGGCGTCCCTCCACAGATCGTGCGGCTCAAGCACGTGCGAGTCCGCCGAGTTGACCCAGATCTTCGCCATGTGTGACTCCCCGCCACTCGGTATAACGACTTTATCTTGTATACCTCAATTCGAGCGGAGTGTCGCCTCTGCCGCAGGCCCCCCGGCAAGGGGGATGACGGGCCCCGTCAGGATGGTGACGGGGACGCGGGGGTCACGCCGGCGGCTCGCGCCCGGGTCTCGGCGAGCCGGTTGCGCAGGCCGCTGATCACGGTGTCCAGGCCGTACTCCCGAAAGTCACGCCCATGCAGGTTGACCTGGGCGGGACCGACCAGGTCCAGCGCAGGGAAACCAGCGGCCACCGGCGCCCGGCTACGAGGTGCTCGCCGTCCCCGCATCGCCGCCTCCACGTTGAAACGGCCGTACATGAACGTGTGGACCGTTGCATAGGCGAGCCCGGCTTCGGTCTCGTCAAACCCGGCGTCCAACAGGAACGACAGGGAGGCCTCCATCAGTCGGCGGCCATTGGGCGGCAGGCCCGGTGTGTCGGCCAGCCGCGCGGCAACACCGGGATAACGGTCCAGGGCATCCGCGACGGCCAGCGACAACGTCCGCAGGCGCTGCTCCCAGGAGCCCTGGTCGGGTACCCGCACCTGCGCGAGCACAGCGTCCACAACAAGATCTACCAGAGTCTGCTTGTCGCGGACGTGGTGATAGAGCGCCATCGGGGTGGTGCCGAAATGGCCGGCGACGGTCCGCATGGTCAGGCCGTCCAGGCCGAGCTCCCGAGCGAGATCCAACGCCACCGACACGATCTCGTCGAGGCCGAGCGCGGGCAGCCGCTCGCGGGGTTCTGTCGGCGTCATCGCCACTACACCTCCAGCTCCCGCCGGGACGATTGATCCCAGTTCACCAGGACGACCTCGCGAGAACTACCCGAAGACGGCGTCCTCGTCACGAATCATCCTGGGAGTCTAGAAGACCACACCCCCGTCGAGCCGAAGGGTCGTCGCGTTGACGAAGTCCGCATCCGGCCCGGCCAGGAAGGCGACCGCGGCAGCGACGGTCATCCCCCCACGCGTGCGCGAAACAGGTGCCGCCGACGACCGGGGACAAACAGTGTCGGCATGCGCCGACCCGACACCAGGAGAAAGATCAACATGCAACTCTTGGATCTCACTGCGGATGAGCTGCTGAGCACCACCCGCAGCGTGCGCAGACGACTCGATCTGGAACGGCCCGTCGAACCGGAGGTGATCGACGAGTGCCTGCGGATAGCTCTGCAGGCACCGACCGGGTCCAATGCGCAGAACTGGCACTGGGTGGTGATCACCGATCAGGGCCTGCGGACCGCCATCGCCGAGTACTACCGCACATCGTTCACGGCCTACATCACGACGTCCCGGCGGGCGATCGCCACGATCGCCGATCCCGACCGTCAGGCATCCCAGCTACGGGTGGCCTCCTCCGCCCAGTACCTCGCCGACAACCTCCACCGGGTACCGGTCTTCGTGCTCGGCTGCCTGGAGGGTGACCCGCAGGGGTACCCGGCATGGCAACTGCCGGCATACTGGGGCTCGCTGCTGCCAGCCGCCTGGAGCTTCATGCTGGCCGCGCGCGCCCGCGGCCTGGGGACGTCCCTGACCACGGTGCACCTGCGTTACGCCGCCGAGGTCGGCGAACTGCTCGGCATCCCGGCGAACGTGAGCCAGGGTGTACTCATACCGGTCGCCTACACTGTGGGCACCGACTTCAAGCCCGCACCGAGGCCGCCGCTGGAGACGGTCGTCCACCGCGACCGGTGGTAGGCGGCCGGGAGCAGACGGGACCGACAGTGGGTCCGGTCCGCCGGTCGGCGGTTGTCGGGGAGCGGTCCAGGGAACAAGCCATCGGGTGTGGTCTGGTCACTCGCCGTTGACGCACCAGGGGTCCCTGCCGCCGCTCCCCTCAAGCCGCGCGCGGCCGGCAGTCCGGAGATGGTCGACGATGACGACCGTTCGGCGCGACAGCTCCGACCAGAATGTCAGCGTTCACAAACAGACGACCCCGACCGACCCGCCGGCGAACGATCCGCTGGCCCCGCTGCGGGACCGCCGTTACCTCGGATTGCTCGCTCTCGCCGGGATCCTCGGCGTACCGATCTCGGCCGTGGCATACGGCTTCCTCAAACTGGTCTCCACCACGCAGAAATGGATCTTCACAGACCTTCCTGTCACGCTGGGCTTTCGTGCGCAGCCACTGTGGTGGCCGGTACCCACGCTCGCGGTGGCGGGCATCCTGGTCGCGCTTGCCATCCGATACCTGCCCGGAACGGGCGGTGCGTCACCAGCCGACGGATTCACAACACATGGCGCACCCGCACCCGCTGAACTGCCGGGCATCGCGATCGCCGCGCTGGCGACCCTGTGCTTCGGCGCGGTGCTCGGGCCTGAAGCGCCGCTCATCGCTATCGGTGGTGGGCTGGCAGCGTATGCGGTGCGGCTGGCCAGACGCGACCCGCCCGCACGAGTCAGCGCGGTGCTGGCCGCGGCCGGCGGCTTCGCGGCCATCAGCACCCTGTTGGGCTCGCCGCTGATCGCGGCCTTCCTGCTGATGGAAGCGGTGGGGCTGGCCGGAGCGACGCTCGAGCTGGTACTGCTGCCCGGTCTGCTCGCCGCCGGGATCGGCAGCCTGATCTTCATTGGCCTGGGTTCCTGGACCGGCTTCGGAACCTTCTCACTGGCGATTCCCAACCTTCCCCCGGTCGGCCAACCGAACGTCGCCGAATTCGGGTGGGCACTGGTCATCGGGGTCGCCGCAGCTCTGATCGGATCGGCCATCCGACTGCTCGGCCTGCGGATGCGGTCCCCGGTGGAACGGCGCCTGCTGTGGGCGACCCCGCTGGTGGGCCTGGCCATCGCAGGTCTGGCGATCGCGTATGCGCAGGGCAGCGGGCGGGACACCGCCGAGGTGCTGTTCTCGGGGCAGGACGCGCTGGGACCGCTCATCGCCCACGGCGCGGGCTACTCGCTGGGAGCGCTGCTGCTGCTCCTGGCCTGCAAGGGCCTCGCCTACGGCGCGTCGTTGAGCAGCTTCCGGGGCGGACCCGTCTTCCCGGCGATGTTCCTGGGCGCGGTGGGCGGCATCGCCATGTCTCACCTGCCCGGCCTGCCGCTGGTGGCGGGTGCGGCCATGGGCATCGGGGCGATGAGCGCGGCGATGCTCAAGCTTCCGATGACCTCGGTCCTGATGGCCACCCTGCTGCTGTTGACCGACGGCCTGGCCACCATGCCGTTGGTCATCGTGGCGGTGGCGGTGGCGTATGTGACGACCGTGCGGCTGACCCCGGCGCGGGTCGGTTCGACATGATAGCCCGCTTGCGGAAAATCAGTTATCTTATCTATCACTTCAGGGCACGAGCGCCCGACACGTGGGATGGACGGTACGGCCCGACATCGGAGGCACTGCATGGCATCGGAGTTCGGTGGGCGGGTCGCCCTGGTGACGGCGGCGGCGGGACAGGGCATCGGCCAGGCGACGGCCAGGCGACTCGCCGCCGGTGGCGCCCGGGTCGTCGTCACCGACATCCACGAGCGACGGACCCACGCGGTCACCGCCGCGATCGCCGCCGACTATCCGGACACCACCGTGGTCGGATACCCGATGGACGCCGGTGACCGTGACCAGATCGACAAGGTCGTCACCGAGGTGACGGGCACCCTCGGCCCGGTGCAGATCATGGTCAACAACGCCGCCGTGAACGTGCTCGGCGGCATCTTCGACTACGATCCGGCCGCCTGGGACCGCGTCCTGCGAGTGAATCTGACCGGCCCCTGGTACCTGTGCCGGGTGACCATGCCGCTGATGCGCGAGGCCGGCGGCGGCGTCATCGTCAACATCGGCAGCTATGCCCCGGACGTCGGCGGTAACGGCATCGAGTCACCGTACGCGGTCACCAAGGGCGGTCTCAACGTGCTCACCCGCAGTTGCGCGCACGAGGGCGGCCCGCACGGCATCCGGGCGGTCACGGTATCGATGGGCCTGGTAAAGGGGACCAAGTTCGTCGACGACCATCCCGAGCTGGCGGACATCCCCGGCGCTCTGGGAGTGCTCGCAGACCTCACGACCGCGGACGAGATCGCCGAGACGGTGGCCTTCCTCGCCTCCGACCGCGCCCGCCACATCACCGGCGAGATCGTCAATGTGTCCGGCGGCGCCTACATGCGCACCTGACCGGGACACAGGGCGTAGCCAGCCGCCCGTCATGGCCAGATCAACTGGCCGACGGTGCCAGTGCCGCGTGCGTACCAGTGCGAGCACTCCAGTGACACGTGCAGAAGTTCGTTTCCTCCCCGGCGTGAACGCCGGGGTTTCCACGGAGGATCATGATGACGCTGCAGACAGCGGAAGCCTCATCGCTCGAGACCGTCGACGCGGCCGTCGACCGCCTGCTCGCCGAGTACCCGCCGGCGTCCACGCCACCGGCGGGGTTCCTGGGTGCGCAGTACGACGCGGGCCTGGCCTGGGTCTCGTTCCCGGTCGGCCTGGGCGGCCTGGGCCTCGGCGTCGGCCTGCAGAAACACATCACCGCCCGGATCACCGCCGCCGGCGGCCCCAGCGGCTTCTTCCGCAACCCGCTGGGATACGGGATGGGCGGACCAACCGTGCTGGCGCACGGAACGGACGAGCAGCAGCAACGGTATCTGCGCCCGCTGTTCACCGGCGAGGAAGTCTGGTGCCAGCTGTTCAGCGAGCCCAACGCAGGCTCGGACCTGGCCTCGCTGGCCACCGTCGCCGTCCCCGACGGGGATGACTGGGTGATCAACGGGCAGAAGGTGTGGACCTCCTGGGGGCACGTCGCGCGCTGGGGCATGCTGGTCGTCCGTACCGACCCGTCGGTCATCAAACACCGCGGCCTGACCTTCTTCCTGTGCGACATGACAGCCCCCGGTGTCGAGGTGCGGCCGCTGCGGCAGATGACCGGCGACGCCGAGTTCAACGAGGTCTACCTCACCGACGTCCGGCTCTCGGATGCAACGCGCATCGGTGCGGTCGGCCAGGGTTGGGGGGTGGCGCTGACCACGCTCAACAACGAGCGCTACATGCTCAGCGACGGGCTCTCGGCGCGGCCGGCGATCGATGCGGCGATCCGACTGTGGCGGGAGCGGGCCGACACATCCTCGGCGCAGGCGCAGGTGCTGCGTGACCGGCTGCTCGACCTGTGGGTGCAGATCGAGGTCACCCGGCTCACCGTCCTACGCAGCGACACCGACCGCGAACGCGGCGGGACCGGCCCGCAGGGCGCCGTCGCGAAGCTCGCCACAGCACAGTTGAACAAGCAGGCGACCGACCTCTGCGTGGACCTGCTCGGCGCGGCAGGCATGATCTACGGTTCCTACGACACCCGCGAATTCAACATCGAGGACGCCGCCGACCAGGGCAGCCCGGTCCGTGCCTTCCTGCGCGCCCGCGCCAACACGATCGAGGGCGGCACCTCGGAGATCCTGCGTACCACCCTCGGCGAGCGGGTGCTCGGGCTGCCCGGAGACATCCGGGTCGACAAGAGCCTGCCCTGGAGCGAGGTTCGCCGTTCGTGACCGGATCGGCGGATGGTCCGGGTGGCGGATGGCCCGGATGTCGGATGTTCGAAACTCCGACATCCGACATCCGACACCCGGGTTTCTCAGTCGGGATGGGCGAACTCACCCGGCGCCAGCACCGAACCGCCGTCCACATCGATCACCTGGCCGGTGACCCAGGATGCGTCTGCGGACAGCAGGAACGCGACGACCGAGGCTATGTCCTCCGGTTCACCGAGCCGACGCAGCGGGACCACCCCCGACTGAATGTCCTCCTTGCCTTCCCAGACGAACCGCGAGCCGTCGGTCTTCACCAGGCCGGGGGCGATCGCGTTCACCCGGATGCCTTCCGGGCCGAGATCGAGTGCCAGATCGCGGGTGAGCGCCTCCAGCGCGGCCTTGCCCGCGGTGTACACGGCGGCGTAGGGGACGAGCTTGCGGATGCTGATGGCGGACACGTTGACGACCGCTCCGCCACCGTCCGCCAGGCCCGCCTTCATCGCCTCCTGGATCATCCCGACCGTGATCCAGGAGTTACCGACGACATCACGGGCGAAGCTGTCGCGATCGGCCAGGTGCGGGCGGCCCAGGTAGGTGCTCAACCCCAGGTTGTTCACCAGGAAGTCGATCCGGCCGAACGTCTGGGTGGCAGCGGCGACCAGCAGCGCGGCCGATTGCGGCTCAGCGGCGTCCGCGACGACCGCATCCACGCTCAACCCGGCGGCCTCGAACTCCGTGCGGGCACTCTCAAGATCATTTTTATTACGGGCGTTGAGGACGACACCGGCGCCTTCCGTCGCCAACCGCCAGGCGATCGCCCGCCCGATCCCCCGTGATGACCCGGTGACGATTGCCACCCGTCCGCTGAAACGTCCAGCCACAGCCGTTCCCCCGCTCCCCCGAGTCCGTTGTGTACGCGTTTGTGTACGCGGGACTTTACGGCAACATCCACTTGACAAACGAGCAATGAAATAATATCACTAATTTTAAGAATTAATGCAGTCTCCGAGGGCGGTCGGCCAGCCCTGAAGGGCACTCCCGCCGACGGGACACGGGCAGGAATGAGGAGTCGGCATGGATAAGATCTGGGTGAACTCGGGAGATTCGCACCTGTTGGAGCCGGCCGACCTGTGGACGTCGAGGCTGCCGGCGCACCTGGCGGACCGCGCTCCACGTAGCGAGCGGGGCGACCGGCACGAGACCATCTACGTCGACAACGTGATTCAGCGGCGGGCGCTCAACGACTTCCTGGACTCCTTCCGTCCCCCGGGCGCCTACGACCTCACGCTCCGGCTTCAGGACATGGACGCCGAAGGCATCTGGGGGCAGCTCGTCTTCCCGTCAATGGGCTTTTGGACCGTGCTGATCACCGACCGTGAGCTCGCCGCCGCGTCCGTGCGGGCGTACAACGACTGGTGCCGCGAAGAGATCATGAATGGTTCACCGCGCATCGTCGGCGCAGCCATCCTGTCGATGGCCTCGACTGAAGACGCCGTGGCCGAGATCGAGCGGGTCGCCGGGATGGGCTTCCAGTGTGTGTTCCTGCCCACCGTGGTCGCCGACGGGAAGGAATACGCCCAGGACCACTGGGAGCCGGTGTGGGCGGCCGCCGAAGCGGCGAACCTCACGATCGCCTTCCACATCGGCACGGGCTCGGACGCCAAGGCGTTCCGCGGCCCCGGAGCGGCTGTCATCAACTACGTCGAGACGACGTTCCCGGGCATGCGGGTCGTCACCCACCTGGTCGCCGCCGGCGTGCTCGACCGCCACCCGCGACTGCGGATCCTGATCGCCGAGGGTGGGGCGTCATGGGTGCCGGCCCTCGCCGACCGGATGGACGAGGGCTACCGCCAACACGGCAACTGGGCGCTGCCCAAGCTCTCGGCGCTGCCGAGCGAACTGATCTACCGGCAGGTCTACACCTCCTTCCAGCACGACGTGAGCGCCGTCCCCGCGGTGACCGCGATGGGCTACCGCAACGTCATGTGGGGTGACGACTACCCCCACCTCGAAGGCACCTACGGCCACACCCAGAAGACGTTGCGCGAGCTGTTCCAGGACGTTCCGGACGAGGTGCGCCACACCATCACCCTGGACACCTTCCGCAAGCTGTTCACCGTGCCGGACCGGGTCGAGGCCTGAGGAACACACCCGACTTCGGGCACCTGAGCACCTGAGCACCTGAGCAACGAGGAGAACCCCTGACTGCGGCGCTGCAGTCAGGGGTTCTCCTCGTTCGACGCCTGGCCGCGAGGTCAGACGCCTGCCTGGGCCAGCGGTGCACCGGACAGGTAGGACTGGGTGATGTCGTCCAGGCGTCCACGCAGGTCCTGCGCGGTGCCGCTGAGAACGATCCGGCCACGGCTCATCACATAGGCCCGGTCTGCGAACTCAAGAGCCTTCGCGATGTGCTGCTCGACGAGGAGGACCCCCACGCCGCCGTCCGCGGCGTCGCGGACGGCGCGCAGCAACCGCGTGACGACCAGCGGCGCCAACCCGAGCGAGAGCTCGTCGGCCAACAACAGGCTCGGGCGGCGACCCAGCGCCCGGGCCAGGGCCAACATCTGCTGCTGACCGCCGGACAGCAGCCCCACCCGGGTCTTGCGGAACGTCTCAAGCTCCGGGAACAGCTCGAGTGCGAGCGCCGGGTCGCTCCCGCTGACCCGCAGGTTCTCATCGACGTTCAAGCTCATGAACACCGACCGTTCCTCGGTGACAAGACCGAGGCCCGCGCGTGCGCGGCGGTGCAGCGGAGCCTTCGTCACCTGCCCGCCGACCCTGACCTCCCCGCCTAGGATCGGCAGCTCACCACACAGCGTGAGCAGTGTGGTGGTCTTGCCCGCGCCGTTAGGGCCGAGCAATGCGACAACCTCTCCCGGCTCCACGTGCAGGTCGAGGTCGCGCACGACCGCGAGCGAACCGTAACCGGCAGCCAGTCCTATCGCTTCGATCAACGCTGTCATCGTGTGCTCCTCAGCCGGACCTCGAGCGGCGCGCTCATCGAACTTTCGCGATCATACTTTTTCGGATGGAACCAGCTCGTCGGCCACATCCGGCCCCGCCGGAACCGGACCGGCTGGCGCGCCGCCAGAGTCCTCACCAGTCGTGTCCTCACCGAGATAGGCACGGATCACATCGGGATTGGTCCGGATCTCGCCAGGGAGCCCTTCGGCGATCTTCTGGCCGAAGTCGAGTACCGCGATGCGGTCACAGATGCCGAGGACCAGCGGAATGTCGTGCTCGATCAACAGCACGGCGGTGTTGCGCCGCTCGGCGATCCCCCGGATAACCGTCCCGATCTCGGCGCTCTCATGCGAGTCCAAGCCCGCGGCCGGCTCGTCGAGGAAGAGCACGCTGGGATCAGCGAGCAGGGCCCGGGCCACACCGACGAGTCGGGCCCGGCCGTGCGGCAGCTCGGCGGGCATGCTGTCAAGCAGATCCGCCAGCCCGAACTCCTCGACGACCTCGTCCATGAGTGCGGACGGGCGCTGCCGCCCGGGGCGGATGAGGTCGGTGAGGTAATACCTCGGCTTCTGGACGTCCGCCGCGGCGAGCAGGTTCTCCCGGACGGTCATGTCCGGGAACAGCTCAACCGCCTGGAACGACCGGGCGAGTCCGGCCCGTGCCCGCCGCACCGGGGACCACCTTGCGATGGAGTTCCCGTCCAGCAGCACCTCACCCGATGTCGGCGTGGTGAAGCCGGTGACGATGTCGAGCAGTGTCGTCTTACCCGCGCCGTTGGGGCCGATCAGGCCCAACACCATGCCCGGTTCGACGCGTAGGTTGACGTCCTTGAGTGCCTGCACCCCGCCGAAACGGACGCTGAGGTTACGTACCTCGAGCACGGCGGGCTCCCGGCGGCGGCCGGCCGACATCCTGACTGCGCTGGCGTCGGACGCGGCGCTCACAGCACCGTCCCCGATGGTGGCAGTGGCGGTAGCCGGTGCGGTGACGGTGGCGGTAGCCGGTGCGGTGACGGTGACGGTGGCGGTAGCCGGTGCGGTGACGGTGGCGGTAGCCGGTGCGGTGACGGTGGCGGTAGCCGGTGTCGACTTACTGCCGCGCAACCGTGCGACGAGTGCCCGATAACCGTCGGAGTTGATCTTTGCGACCCCGTCCGGAGCCTGGAAGAGCGTCAGGATCACGCCAGCGCCCGCGATGAGGGGCAGCCAGCCGCTGATGTCACCGAGAGAATCAACGATCTTCGCCACAGCACCACCAGCAATCATGGTGCCGCCGGCCAGGCTACCCGACGCCCAGCCGATTCCGCCGATCACCGCGTACATGACGACGTTGATGGACCCGAACACGTCGAACTGCGTGAAGACCACGGTCGGGCTACGGAACCCGGTGAGGATCCCGCCGATCGCGGCGATCGCGGCGGCCAGGCCGAACGCGTAGAGCTTGGCCCCGTACACCCCGATACCGATCGATGCCGCGGCCCGCTCGTTACTGCGGATCGCCAGCAACCGGCGCCCGGTGCGGCCACGGCGGACGTTGGCCACCAGAAGCCCGAGCAGCACCAGCATGATCAGGATGAGGGTCGCGTAGCGACGCGGGTAACTGATCGGATCAAGATCGATTCCGAACACGGACGGCGACCCGACGTTCGTCCCGTCGAGCCCGCCGGTGAGCTCACCGTTGTTCAGGATCATGTTCTGGATCACCAGCGCCAGGCCGAGCGTGGCGACCGCGAGGTTGACACCGCGGGTGCGCAACGCGGGGAGCGCCACCACGAGCCCGGCCGGGATCGCGACGAGGATGCCGACGAGTGCCGCCAGCCAGAACGGCCACCCCGATGTGGCGACCAGCCGGGCGGCGACCCAGGCGCCGAACCCGGCCAGTGCCCACTGGCTCAGCGACAGCTGCCCGGCGTAACCGGTGACGACCACGACGGACAGCACGAGCACCGCCGCGATGAGGGTCGTCGCGAGCGAGTCGACCCAGTCGGCGGGCACCGTCCAGACGAGCACCGCGCCCACCGCGATCGCCGGCAGCAGGAACAGTAGGTTCACCCGTCCCGGGCCGGGCAGCGGCAGGCGCACGGGAAGGTCGCCGCGAGCGGGTCGGGCGCGTCCACCGAGGGTGAGGATGACGACGATCAGCAGGAACGGCACCGAGTCCGCGAGCCCGGTGACCTGGGCGTAGCGTCCGACCTCCGCCTGCGCGACGCCGAGCACCATGGCGCCGGCGATCGTGAGCAGGAAGGACGAGAAGCCGCCGACCAGCGCCGCGGCGAGTGCCGGTACGACAAGCAGGGTGAGCGAACCCGCGGACAGTCCGGTGATCGGCGCAAGGAAGATCGCCGCGGTCGCATACAGGGCGCCGCCGACGCTCCAGTTCACCAGTTCGATCATGGACGTCGACCATCCGGAGGCCGCCGCGGTGCGCCGGTTCTCCGCCACCGCCGTGGTCGCGAGACCGAACCGGGTCCGCGAATAGATCAGCCACAGGACGATCGCAAGAATGATCAGCAGGCCGATGAGGACGATGCGGTCCTTACCGATGACCAACGAGCCGGTCACGTGCACCGGTTTGGTCGGCAGGATCGATTTCACCAGGTCCTGCGCGGACCCCCAGATGAGCACCACCACGCCCTCGACGAACGACAGGACGCCGAGCGTGGCGATGAGCTTGACCAGCGCGGAGGCCTTGCGCAGCGGAACCATGACTAACAGGTGGGTAGCGCCGCCCAGCGCCGCGCCGAACGCGATGCTCACAACCAGCGCGATGATCCAGTTCACCTGATGGGTGTCGCGCAGGTCGTAGAAGACGAAGGCGGCGAACCCGCCCGTCACACCGCTGGCGAAGTTCAGTACTCCGGAGGCTCGGAAGACCAACACGATCCCGAGCGCGGCCAGCGCGTACAAGCTGCCCGTGCCGAGACCCAGCAGGGCAAAGCGGAGGAATTCCACGTCGGAGAGCCTTTCTTCCGAGAACGCGGATACACCCGCGCACCCGACCGCGCCTGGAGCGCGATCGGATGCGCGGCCGGCCGCGGGTCAGGAGCTGGTGAGTACGTCGAACGCCGTGTTGTCGAACAGTGGAGTGCGGGTACCGTTCTTGATCTCCGAGAAGTAAACCGCCGTGGTGAAGATCCTGTTACCCTCGAACAGAACCTTGATCGATTTAGAGAAGTCAACCTTGGGAAGCGGCGAGAAGTTGATCTCACCCGCGGTGCTCAGGGCGTTGGCGAGGCTCTCGCCGTCGATCGTGGGCAGCTTCTGGGCATACTGGGCCACCAGGTGGACGGTCGCCCACGCGGTCAGGGCACCTTCGCTGCGGGTGTCCGCAGGCACGCCCGCAGCGTCCAGCTCGGCGTTGAACTGCTTGATCGCCGGAATGCTGGTGTCGCTGGCCGGCGGTGTGGAACCGACGAGGACCAATCCGTTGGCGGCATCGCCGAGCGTCTTGACCATTTTGTCCTCGATGATGGTCGCGCCGTAGACGGGCGTGGCCTTGGAACCCGCCTGCGACAGCGCCAGCAGCAGTTTGGTCGCCTGGGTGGTACCCACCACCAGATCGATGCAGTCGGTGGTGCCGCTGGTCAGCGTGGCCGTGGCGGTCGTCAGATCCGAGGCGGTCGGGGCAATCGGCACCGTCTTGTTGATGCTCAGGTTGAACGGCTTGAGACCGATACCGAAGAAGCTGGCCGAGTTGCGGCCGGCGGCGATGTCGACGACCGCGACGGCCGGGTCCTTCTTGCCGAGCTTGCCGCAGGCTGTCCCACCGCCGGCGATGTTGACCGCGCCGCTGCCGAACGGGAAGGAGTACGGACTTTTCAGTTCGGAAACGCTGCTTGGCACCTCGCCGATCGACGGGATCTTCGCCTTCTCCAGGATCGGCATGTACCTGTCGCCGGTGCTGCTGTTGGCCGTGACGAACAGGTACTTACCCTGGGCCGCCTTGGTCGCGCAGTCGGCGCCCTTGTTCGGGTCGAACTGGTCGTCACAGACAGTGACTTCCAGTGGTCGGCCCTTGATACCGCCGGCCTTGTTGACCGCCGCAGCGGCAGCCTGCACGGCTGCCGGCAATCCCGGGTAGGTGTCGGACGGGCCCGACATCGCCTGGATCGACATGATCTTTATAGGCTCACCCGAAAGCGTGGCCGTGGCCCCTGCCGCAGCCTTCCCGTCGTCCGACGAGGAACTGCCGCAGGCTGCGAGCGCCAGAGCGCCGACGAGCGCCACCGCGAAGGGTGCCTTCGAGCGGACTTTCATGATCCTCCTTGAGAGCGGTGATCGAAATCACCGGGTGTAACAACCTGAATCGCTTAATCGGATAGATATTTCAGCAGTCCGCGAAGTGTGACCTTTGACACCCATCACGTCAACCCCCAGATTCACCTCGCATCCACCGGCCCGGCTCCGCGCTCCGGATCCACCAGCGGCCCGTTGGCCAAGCAACGCCTTTTCGGTATATTTCGATAACTGTTTACCAGGTGATCTCCACTGGCGTCGCCCGCACCTGCACCCAGACGTCGGGCACCCGGCTCGACCCCACATGATCAATACCGACAGCCGCTACTACGAACCGGCCGGCTGCTTCATCCGGCAGCAGATGTCAAGCTGTCATCTCCGGCTGTCATGTCCGGCCGGACATGCCGGCCGGCATCGGGTCACTCGTTGGCCGAGCCGATACCGAAATAGCTGGCGTTGATCAGATCGGGGTCCGCGGCGAGGGCGGCGGCGGTCCCGGTGAACACGATCCGGCCCCGGTCGAGGATGTATGCACGATCCGCGACGGCCAGGGCGAGCGACACGTGTTGCTCGATCAACAGAATGCCGGTACCGCGTTCGTCGGCCAGGCCTCGCAGGACCGCGAGCAGACTCGATGCAAGATCAGGAGCGAGGCCGGAGGAGAACTCGTCGATGACAAGCAGCTGCGGCCGCCGCGCCACCGCACTTGCCAGCGCGATCTGCTGCCGCTCACCCCCGGAGAGCTCGCCGCCGGTCCGGTCGAGCAGGGGACGCAGTGCGGGGAAGCTGTCCAACGTCCGCTCTATCTGGTCGCCGGGCCGTCGACCGACCGCGAGGCGAAGTATCTGGCGGACGGTCAACCCCCGCAACGGCGTCCCTCCCTGCGGCGCCACGGCCAGTCCGCGGCGGGCAAGCCTGGCCGGGTTCGGGCGGCGGGTCAGGTGGCCGAGCACGCTCACCCGACCGCCGAACGGCGCGAGCTGCCCGGACGCCGTTCGGATCAGGGTTGTCTTGCCGGAGCCGTTGGGCCCGAGCAGCGCGACGAGCTCGCCGGCGCGGACCTCGAGGGAGACCTCGTGCACCACGGGCAGCCGGTCGTACCCGCTCGTGACCTTCTCCAGGGACAGCACGCTGTGCCCGCGCGGCTGCCCGGGCACCCGCGCGGGCATCGCCGGCGAGCCACCGAGATACACCTCGCGGACCTCGGGTCGGTCCCGGACCGCGGCCGGCGGACCGGACGCGACGACCCGCCCGCCATCGAGCACCACGACGTCGTCGCACGCCTCGAAAACCAGTTTGATGTCATGATCGACAAGCAGAATGGCGTAGCCGTGCTCGGCCAGACGCCGCAACCGCGCGGTGAGCGTGGCCCGCGCCGCCGAGTCCAGGCCCGCCGCCGGTTCATCCACGAGCAGCACCCGGCCACCCGCGGCCAGCGCCCGGCCGAGCCCGACAGCGAGGCGCTCATCGTGCGACAGGCTCCCGGGAAGCTGGTCGACGAGCGTCCCGAGTTCCAGCGCCTCGGCCGACTCGGAGCCGGCGACGGCGAGGTTCTCGGCGACAGACAGGTCCTCGAACAGTTCCAGGGACTGGAAGGTACGGGTGAGGCCGCGGCGGAACCGCTCATGCGGCGGCATCGAATTCAACACCGTCCCGTCCAGCACGATCTGACCGGCGCTGGCCGGCGTGAAGCCGGTGAGCGCATCGATCAGGGTGGTCTTCCCGGCGCCGTTCGGCCCGATCAGCCCGGTGACCCTCCCCGCGGACAGAGTGAACGACACGTCATGGACAATTTCGACCTTGCCATAGGCGACACACAGTCCACTGACGTTCAGGCGGACGCCGCCGGGCTGGCCAGTCATGCGCGTGCCTCGGCGGGTACCCGGATGCGCACCGCCGGCTGGCGAGGGTCGTAGGCGAGCCCCTCGGGGCGCAGCACGACGAGCACCACCAAGGCCACTCCGCACAGCAGCGACTGGTACTGCGCGAGGTCGGCGAGGCGGTCCAGAAGAGTGAACACCACACCACCCGGGGCGAGCATGCCGCCCAGCACGGCGCCACGCACGCTCATCACGCCACCGACCGACGCGATAGCCAGAAAGAACAGGGAGGCGAACACCCCGAACGAGTCGAACGACAGCCTCCCCTGGCCGTAACCGATCAGGCAGCCGCCGAAACCGGCGATTGCGGCGGAGATGGCGGAGGCGAGCAGCTTCGTCCGGGCGGCGTCCACGCCGACGGCGGATGCCGCCCGTTCATTCGAGCGGACCGCGAGCATCCGCAGCCCGGAGGTGGACGCACGCAACCGGGCCACCCCGAAGGCGCACAGGACGAACACGGCGAGGGCGAGCAGACCGTACTCCACCCGCGGGTATCCATCCCCGGCGACGCCGAGATCAAGGCCGAACAGTGACGGGGCCGGAACGGCCGATCCAGCGAGACCGCCAGTGATCAACGGATTGGCGAAGACCATCTCCTGGAAGGCCACGCCCGCGGTGAGCGTGACGACGGCGAGGTCCACTCCGCGGATCCGCCGGGACAGCGCCCCGAGCAACAGGCCCGCGACGGTCGCCGCACCGGTGGCCAGCAACGGGGCGAGCGGGAACGGCACACCAAGGTCGCCCTGCAGCCTCGCCAGCAGAAAACCGGCCACACCGGCCAGCGACATCTGCGCGAGCGACAGCTGCCCGGCGAATCCGGTCAACACCACGAACGACAGGCACACGACCGCACCCGCGAGGCTGCGTTCCAGGCCCAGGCGATAGGGGCCGGTAAGCAGCACCAGCGCGAGCACCCCGACGGGCACGACCACATAAAGATCACGTAGTGGACGGCCCGCCGACTCGGCCCGGGGCAGCCTCGCCGCCGCCGCCGGCGCCAGGACGCGGTCCCGGCCCGGTATCAGC
>NZ_CAUVXI010000023.1:32256-37260 GCF_963555845.1 Protofrankia sp. Cas8
TGGCCGCGGGTGAGCGCGATGGCGATGAGAAAGAGGAGTGGAAACAACGCCCGGAGCCCTGGTTGATCAAGCCAGGAGACTGCGCGTTGGATGGGCAGGAGGACCGACTGGACCATCCCGAGCAGCAACGCGCCGACGATGGTGGCACCGAACGACGACAATCCACCGAGAAGCGCGGCGGCGAGGGCGGGCACGATGAACAACGTGTATGTCGACGGGCTCAGGACACTGATCGGTGCCACCAGGATTCCCGCGAGCGCGCCGAGTACCGACGCCGCTACCCAGCTGGTCGCCGCGACGAGTTCCGGCCGGTAGCCGAACTGCGCCGCAGCCTCGTCCGACTCGGCGACGGCCCTGGTAGCGAGCCCCAGCAGGGTCCACCGGGAGACCGCCCACATCAGTACACCGACTGTGGCCACCAGCCCGGCGAGCAGTGGGCGGTCAACCGGCACGTTTTCCCCGAACAGCGAGAATGACGTCCGCGGCAGGATGGAGTCGATGAACCTGTTGGCGGAACCGAACTGCAGTACCGCCAGCGCCTGCAGGGCGATCATGAGACCGACCGAGGCGACGAGCGTCAGGACCGGCGGCGCGTGCCGCAGCGGCCGGAATATGAGAAAGTACACAGCAAGGCCACCGAGCGCAGCCATGACGAGCGACACCGTCAATGCCAGCGCAAAAGAAGGGTTATCGGTGAGATGAATCCGAGGAGGAAGGCCCACGACGGGGAGGACGAGATCTCCGGTGTCTCTGAGCTCGGCATACTGGTAGGTGACATACATCGCGAATGCGGCGTGCGCGACATTGACCACACCGGATGCCCGGTGTACCAGCACCAGCCCAAGGCCCAGCGCCGCGTAGACCGCACCGGCACCCAGCCCCAGGACCAGTGCCGCGACATACGTGGGCACAGGGCTCTCCAATCCACCATGACGGTCTGTTGTGGGCCAGAGCAGTGTAACTTCTGTAAATATGACGCTGTCCCGTCGTGCTGTCGCAGCCGCGGTCACGACTGCCGTAGTCCTGTCCGTCGTCCTTGCCGGGTGCACGAGCCAGCGCGGCGGTGGCCCCCGCGACCCTGGCCGGACGAGTGGAGGCTCTACGGGTAACCTGAGCGGGCCGCCGGTCAAGCTCGGCTTCGTCTCGATGGAGAACACCGCGCTCGGGTCGTTTCCCGAGACCCGAATAGCTGCGCAGAGCGCCGTCGCATACGCCAACCAGGCGCTCGGCGGAGTTCACGGCCATCCTATTGAGCTTGTCCCCTGTGTCACGAACGGTTCGCCCGAGTCGTCCCAGGATTGTGCCAACCGACTCATCGCAGAAAAACCGGTTGCCGTGGTCGGCGGGGTGGACCTCGGCACCGATGCCGCCATGGATCTCTACGAACACGCCGGAATTCCCTATGTCAGCGGCTCACCCCAGGTGGGCCGGGAGCTGAGTTCTCCCACCTCCTTCTCGTTGACCGGTGGTACTCTTACCGATCTGCTCGGCATCACCGAATACCTGACGGCAACCAGACACCTACAGAAGGTCCACGCCCTCTACGCCGACCTGCCCGGCCTGCTGACCGCGGCGATTCAGGGATCCGACAAGATCCTGCGCGCCAGGGGGGTATCGGATCCCAAGCTGACGAAAGAGAAGGTCGATACGGCCGATTTCGCGCCGGCCGTCAGCGCCGTCGCCGCCGGCGATCCCGACGCGATCATCGTCGTCTTCCCCGCCCAGTCCTGCGAACGGATAGCCCAGGTCGCAGGGACGCTCAAGATCAAAACGCCGATGTACTTCGTGGGCTCCTGCGCCTCCCCGGCCGTGGCACGGGCAGCCGGGCCAAACGCCGGGAACCTCTACTTCGCCTCGGGCTACCTTCCCGTCGGGACATCCGGTGGCGACCAGGATGCCGAGGCGTTCCGGGCGCGGGTGTCCGAGGCCCAGCGGTCGCCGTTGTCGCAGGCGTCCTTCTCAACCGTCCTGGTCGTGCGGTCGCTGCTCGCCGAGATGTCAGCGCCGACGTCCACCGACCTGGCAGCCGCGCTCAGGGCGACGCGGGACCGTTCGAACGTGATGGCGCATCCGTTCACCTGCGACGGCACCGCGATAACGACCTTTCCGGCGGTCTGCAACACGGCGGTACGCATCCTGCGGTGGTCCGGCAACGGCTTCGCCGATGTGAACGACACCTGGGTGGACGGGCGCGGACTCATGAAACTTCTCACCTAAGTGGTCGGCACGAGGGAACGCGGCGTCGCGCGCCTGTTGCCAGACGCCCGTTGGGAACGATGTGAATCTGGTGTTGTGGCAGGAGCATCAGATTCACATCGTCAAGAGCGCCCT
Source organism: Protofrankia sp. Cas8 (assembly GCF_963555845.1). Taxonomy (NCBI): domain Bacteria; kingdom Bacillati; phylum Actinomycetota; class Actinomycetes; order Frankiales; family Frankiaceae; genus Protofrankia; species Protofrankia sp. Cas8. The sequence continues at coordinate 34,588 of NZ_CAUVXI010000023.1, forward strand.
CGCCTGCAGCCGTCCGCCAGTCATGATCGGGTGATGTGTCGACGGCGTGCCTGCCGTCAGGTCGGTGATGCGACGGGCAGGCCACGTGACCGGGCGGCTTGCACCAACCGCTTGTCGTAGGCCACGAACCAGGTGAGTACGGGTGCCAGTTCCTCGGCGGTGGCGAGGTGGATCGCGTCGAGGCTGCGCAACATCGCGTCGGGTAGCGTCGCGGCCGCGTCGAGGACCGCGTCTGTGATCGGCTTCTGATGGAGCACGGCGAACACCGCGCGCAGCACCGGCAGCGCCGCCGGCTCGGTGCGGATGAGCGCCCGGGTGGCTTCGGTCCGCGCCAGCGCGGACGCGGTCAGCGGCATCGGATTCGCCGCCAGCCACGCCCGTAACGCGTCGGTCTCGGACTCCTGTCGAACCAGCTTGACGATCGCCGAACTGTCCAGGTAGATCATATGCGGTCCGCACGCAGCTCGGACACGACCTCGGCAGTGTCGCCACCGTGGCTCGCAGCGGCCGGTCTGATCGCCAACAGTGCAGCGATTCCTCCCGGGTTGCTCGCCGGCGTCAGTTTGCCCGCACGAATGAGTTCGTCGACTGCCGGATCACCGGTGCTGGGCAGCGGGACGAGCATCGCGATCGGCCGGTCATGCTCTGTGATGAGCACGGTTTCCCCGGCCGCGGCTCGATGGATCACCTTCGAGGTCTGCCGGGTTACTTCCCGAATCCCCATCGTTATTGTCATGACAAAATGTTAGCACACCAGGTCTGCGCGGAGCGGACGACCCACCACCTACCAACGCACCAGCGAGTAGACGAACACAACCAACATGATCATCTAACGCTTTGGCGTTCGGACTGTCCGCCCCGCGAGGCGGACAGTCCAAGCCTGGCGCTGGGAGCTCCGCGCCAGGTCGTTCACTTGGCGGCAGGAACGCCGTATTTGTCGATTCCGGACCGCACCAGAGTCAGCGCGCTCGGGTTGGCGGCAAGATTTACCTGGTCCATGAAACTGAGTGCGAACAGGCCCATGGATGTCGCCTGACGAATATAATCGTCGGTGAAAAGGGCTTTCAGGTCGCTGGTCCAGGTGTTCTGGTTTCCGTTGTCGGGTTTGAAGTGCGAAACCATGACCGGGCCGTACTGGCCGAGTATGCGCGTCATGTCCAGGATATCCTGGCTATTCGAGTCCGATTGCATCGCCTGGAAGCTCTGGAAGTCGGACTGACGCATCACGTCCGCGAAATAGGGGAACATGGACCGGCCGCCACCGATGCTCGGGTCGTCGTAGCGGGCCTGCCAGCCTCCCCATCCCAGGGAGACCTTGGAATTCGGGGCCACGGAGTGCAGGATCGACATTGCCGCCAGATACTTGTCCTTAAGCGCGAGGTAGTAGTTGGTCACCTCGGGGCTGACCGCCCAGGCGTTGGTCTGACAGGCGTAGGTCTGGAATTCCGTGAAAAGCGTGACATAGAGCGGTGGACCACCGGCTGCACCCTTGAAAATCGTGGCGAGCTGGCGGACATCGTCGAGAAAAGCCCCGGACAGGGGGTAGTCACGACCACAGGCCGGCCCGTGGGAGGTCTGCGTGGTGCCGACATTTCCGGTTCCATCAAGCCACACCACGAGATGAATCGAACGGCCCGAGGCGTAGGTCTGCGGAATTCTGTTACTCGCCCAGTCCCGCATGAATCCGAGGTCGCCGGGTGAGTTGTACCAGGTCGTGAACATGCCGAGTCCGCCGGCGATCGGTGATGCCGCATCGCTGTCCAGGGCCGGGCCAAGCCCGAAAAGAAGCTTCCCGGCGCTGTTGGCGCTTCGTGGCGGTGCGACCGGGGCTGAAGTCGCCGACACGGGGGTTGGCTGCGTCGCCGATGCAAGCACTGGTCGCGCGGGCGGTGCCGTCGTCGACTGAGGTGCTACCGGCGGTTTAACCGTGGTCGTTGGACTGACCGCCGGTCGACCGACTCCACCGGCAGCCGACGCCATGGCAACCGGTGGTAGGGATGACCGCGCAGGAGCCGGCCCGGGCTCCCCCTGCTTGGACGATGTCGCAGTCAGAGGCTGACAAGCAGCCAGAGCGAGAGCGGTCAGGGCTACGCAGGAAAGAAGGACGATGGACGCGGGGCCGGTACGAGGAAACTTTGCTGCAGTCACAGTCAGGTCCCGTCTGATCGAGATCAGTAGCGACAGCTTACGGGGCTGCCACTGCGGGGCTTCAGGAGGATGCCCTGTCGACCGAATCGGCGCCAGACGGTAATCGGGTCTGTGAGAAAACAGCTGTCGTCATCCCGTGCGCTGAAAGATCTTGCTGTAGCCATCCGCGTACGTGACGTCGATCGTGTGGGACACCCGCAGAAGCACGGGCCCGCGTACATAGACGTACTCCGCCTTGGCGGGGTCCGACGCCTGTGACGTGAGGAACTGCTGTCGCCGCTGCGCCTCGGCGGGAGTTCGGAAGACCTCTACGCTGCCGCCCAACCAGACGCTTCCCGGGCTCGTGTCGGGGAGTCCGGCGCTGGGAATACGACTGTCGACAAACGCGGCCTTCGAGATGTAGCCGCCCGGCGTGCCCAACAGATGCTCACTGTCCGTTGCAACGGTATAGACGATCGTGGACGTCACCGGAAGCCCGGCATCCTTGAGCTGGCTGACCAACTCCGCCGCGCTCAGGTCACCCGG
>NZ_CAUVXI010000024.1:0-6785 GCF_963555845.1 Protofrankia sp. Cas8
ACCGGGCGGTCTCCGGCGCGGTCGCGGCGTTGGCCCTGCCCGAGGTCTTCCTCGGTGTGGTCCCGGGGTGGGGCGGAACCCAGCTGCTCCCGAACCTGGTCGGCGCGGACAGGGCGGTCACCATCGCCATCGAGAACCCGCTGAGCCAGAACAGGATGCTCAACGCCGCTGCGGCGGTCGAGCTCGGCCTCGCCGACGTGCTCCTGGAACCGGCGGACTTCCTGGAAGAGGCCCTGCGCTGGGCGGGTCAGGTCATCCGCGGTGAGATCGACCCGGCCGCCGCGCGGACGCCGGTACGGCGCGGGCAGGCCTGGGCCGACGCGGTCGCCCGTGGCCGGGGGTTGGCCGACGCCAAGCTGCACGGCGCCGCACCCGCGGCCTATCGCGCGTTGGACCTGATCGAGCTCGCCGAGACCGCCGATCTCGACTCCGGCCTTGCCGCCGAGGCCGACGCGCTCGCAGACGTCGCCGTCACCGAGGAGCTGGCTGCCAGCCTTTACGCCTTCGACCTGGTACAGAAACGGGCGAGGCGTCCAGTCGGTGGGCCGGACGCTTCGCTGGCCCGCCCGGTCACCAAGGTCGGTGTGGTGGGCGCAGGCCTGATGGCGAGCCAGCTCGCGCTGCTGTTCGCCCGGCGCCTGGAGGTCCCGGTCGTGCTGACCGACGTCGACCAGGCCCGCCTTGACGCCGGTGTGGCCGCCGTCCACACCGAGATCGACAACCTGTCGGCCAGGGGAAGACTCTCCCCGGACGCTGCGTCGCGGCTGAAGGCGAGCGTGACCGGCTCGCTGGGCCTCACCGCGTTCACCGACGCAGACCTCGTCATCGAGGCCGTGTTCGAGGATCCCGCAGTCAAACGGCAGGTCCTGACCGACCTGGAGGCGGTACTCAGCCCCACGGCCCTGCTGCTGACCAACACCTCCGCCCTGTCGGTCAGCGAGATGGCGTCGGGGCTGGCGCATCCGCAGCGGGTCGCCGGGTTGCACTTCTTCAATCCGGTCGCCGTCCTGCCGCTGGTCGAGGTGGTCCGGGGCAGGCACACCGATGACGCGGCCATCGCCACCACCCTCGCGGTCGCGAAGAAGATCAAAAAAAATGCGGTGCTCACCACCGACACGCCTGCGTTCGCACTCAACCGCCTGCTCATTCGGTTCATGGGCGAGGTGCTCGGCGCGATCGAGGACGGTACTCCCCCAGCCGAGGCCGACCAGGCGCTGGAACCCCTCGGCCTGCCGATGTCCCCGCTGGCACTGCTCGGGTTGGTGGGCCCGGCGGTTGTCCTCCACGTCGCCGAGACCCTCCACGCCGCCTATCCTGACCGCTTCGGCAAACCCGAAGGCCTTGCCCGGCTTGTCGCCGCCGGCCGGACCGGGGTCTACGCGGAGCACGGGGATCCGCATGAGATCGACCAGCAGGCCGCCGAACTCCTGCGGGTCCATGCCGACGGTGACGCCCCGGTGCCGACCGGTGAGCAGGTGCGGGAGGCGGCGCTGGCCGCGCTCGCCGAGGAGATCCGGATCATCCTCGACGACGGCGTGGTCGCCGAGGCGGCCGATGTGGACCTGTGCCTGATCCTCGGTGCCGGCTGGCCGTTCCACCTCGGCGGCATCACGCCGTATCTGGATCGCACCGGCGTCAGCGAGAAGATCACCGGCCGCCGTTTCAGCCCGCCGGGTGTAGCAAGCATTTCCTAGTTTCTGGGCTTCTGGGCGTGCGAGCAGAACCACGATCGCACGCCCTTTGTTCAACTAAGAGCGCCCGGGCGCGCGAAACAACAATGTGGTGATGACCGCGCCCGGTAGGTCTGCGCATTCAGCACCGACATAGGTTATTTCGGGCGGTACCGGACACCCGGGTCCATAAAATGTGAGCGCACCGACCGATCAGCGGGGTGGCGGTCGGACCGGTGGCGGCGACCGTCCGGGTCCCTCGAGGGCGTTTGACTGATCGCAATTCGACGGGCGACGTTCACTTCCCGGACACCGTCGTTTTATCCGGCGATCATATTTTCCGGACCATCCTCTCCTATCCTCCAGCACAGACAGAACGGTTAGGTCCGGTACAGACCGAAAGGCCGCCGTTAACGGGGGAAAACGGAGGCGACGGGTGCCACGTCAGCTCATGCGACATAGACTCATCGAAGCGGCGACCCAGGTTATTCGCACCCGCGGGCTGGCGGTTGCGACATCCAAGGAGATTGCGCGCGAAGCCAACGTGGCCGTGGGCAGCATATACAATCATTTTGTCGACAAAACGGACCTCATCACCGCGGTGATGCTCGAAGGCCTGCCAACCCTCGACGACGCGCTGGACCAGCTTCGGCTCCGCGTCGGGCGCGGGACGGTACAGGGCAACCTCGAGGAGCTGTCACAGGCTGCAATCATGTTCTTCGCGCAGTACCTGCCGCTGGCCGGGGGGCTGTTCACCGACGCCGAACTGCACGCGGCGGTCCGAACGAAGCTCATCACCGACCGTCGCGATCTGTCCACGGTTCACGATGGCGTGGCGTACTATCTCGCTCAGGAGCAGCAGATCAGCCGGATCAACCGGAACGTCGACCCCACTGTCGCCGCTGCGGTTCTGCTGGGCGCATGCAGCCAGTATGCGCTGCTCACCCACATGTCCCGGCCAGACGCCCTGCCCGAAGCGGTCCGGTACGCCACGCTCACGGTGTTCATGATTCTCCCCGCGCTCGAACCGGATATCGCGGGAACCTGCTGACACAGGTTACGGGGAACCCGAGGGTGGGGTTGCCGGAACGTGCCCGGTGAGCTGCCGGTCCGTACCTGCGGGCGGACCAGCTGACGGCGCGGGCTCCGGTGGATGTGCCGTCCACCACGCGGGCTCCAGCCGAAGTCCGGTGAGGGTGTCCGTCTCGTCCCAACGCTCGTGGTCGATCAGGAGTCGCAGCAGTCGGAAGCCCTCCTCAGCCTGGGCGGTCTCCGCCTGCACGCTTGCCGGCGGCGTGCCGGCTCCAGCCCGGGCATGGCGCATCGCGGCCGCCAGCTCACCGGTGGACGCGTCCGTCCGGACGGCGGACTGACCGAGCCGACGCGCGAGGCCGGCGAGCTTGGCCTCGTGTGCGACCGCGACCACCGGGGTCCCCGCGGCGGCACCGGCGACGAGCGCGTGGAAGCGCATCGCGACGAGCAACCTGGCCGAGGCGGCGCTCGCCCGCGCCTCGGTCAGGTCCGCCGGCGGTGGCAGGACAATGCTGCCGTCAAGGCGAGTCTGCAGATATGCCGCTACCGCATGGTCGTCCGTTCCCGTGGTACCGACACCGACCTGCCACGGCTGGAGAAGTACCTGTAGCCCGTCGGCGGCCTGCTCGGTGAGGGCATCCGCGAGCCGGTCGAGCAACGACCACAGCTCCCGTCCGCTCGCCGCTAAATGACTGAGCGCAACCAGAATCGTGTCGTCACGGCCACTGTGCCGGCTCCCGGTACTGTGCCGACCCCCGGTATGCAGGGGTGGGTTCAGCAACGTCCACGCGGGGTCGGAGCCGACCCGAAACGGTGTCGGTGCCCCGCAGTTACCCAGCAGGTGAGCGGACTCCTCGTCGCGGAGAACGAGAAGGTCGATCCGGCGGACCAGCTCGCGGGCAAGCCGTCGCGAGACGGGATCAGGCAGCAGACCGGCACCGACACCGACCGCGGCCACCCGACGTCCCAGCGTTCGCGCCGAGCTGACAAGCGCGAGCGAGCGCATCAACAGCGAACGCTGCGAACGGCCCGCGCTCGGGTGCAGCGTCTTGAAAATCGTTCCGCCACCGAGGACGAGCACGTCCGCACCCACAAGTGCCTGGCCGACCGCCCACAGGTCGCCACTGTCGACGGCGTCACATCCATAGGTATGTTCGGTCCATCCTGGACGGGCTGTAGTGACCACGATGTCACAGTCCGACAGCGCCCGCAGGAACGCCTGCAGCAGCGCTTCGTCGCCCGGATTACGCTGTCCGAACGCGCCGGCCAACAGCACCCTTGCCACCGGTCACCTCCTCGTAGAGATCGAGATGACGACTGGCCACGGTGGGCCAGGACCTACCGTCGGCGAGGAAAGCGTTCGCCGTGCGGATCCGGTCGAGTTGCGCCTGGTCCCGCGCGAGTTCCCGCAACCGGTCAGCAAGCGCCGCGGGCGTTCCCGGTATGGTCATCAGCGGCGGGGCGCCGACGCAGTCGGCCAGCGCATGTGAGAGCAGTACCGGGGTTCGGTAACCGAACGCCAGAGCCAGGACGCCGCTGCTCGCGTGGGGTTTCGGATACGGCAGCAACGCGAGGTCGGCGGCTGCGAACCACTTGCCAACCTGCTCTTCCGGGACGTACCCGACGAACCGGACCGTCCCTGCGAACCGTTCGCGAAGCCCGTCCGCGTAGTTACCCGTTCCGGTCATCCGCGGATGGTCACCCCCGGCAACCACAAGCTGGACGGTGTCACCGGCCAACGCGGCAGCCTCGCAGGCAAGCTCGAGGCCCTTGTAGGGCGCGACAAAGCCGAAGCACAAAACGGTCAGCCGACCGTCCAGGCCAAGCGCGAGCCGGCTGTCCCGGCGATCCGGGGTGAGAAGTTCCTCGATCCCATGTGGGATGAGTACGGCGGACGGTACGACATCGGTGAACGCACGTTCGTGGACAACGACCGCGTCGGCGAGCCGGCTGACCGCATGCTGCAGGCCGGCAAGCCCGCCGCGCGCCACTGGGGCCGGTACCGTTACCCGGTGCATCCGCGTGTACTCCGGTGTGACGTCCTGAGGTGAGACCACCTGGTGCATGGTGACGACAACCGCAGGTCGGCCACGCCGCCGGGCAGACAGCGCCGTCACCAGGGACGGCAGCGCCGCCGCCCCACCGTAGAGGAACAGCTCGTGCTGCAGATGGATGATCGGAGCTCCGGTCTCACGCGCGGCCCGCCAGGCTGCCAGCAGCGACCACGGTCGGTCACCGAACGACCGATGGATGGTGAGCACCGGGCCGTCACCGGAGACCGCCGCATCCGCCTCCACCATCTTGATCTTAGGAGCAACCACCGCGACCGTCGCGCCCGCGTCAACCAGCGACGTCGCCAGATTCGCGGCATAGGACGCGACACCGCTCGACCCTGCGTGCTTCGCGCCCCGCGGGGGATAGGGCGCCACCAGTGCTACATCAGGCCGCGACATCGACCACTCGCTGACCTGTCATGAGCGGTGCCGGCGCGACCCCTGGTGCGGCGGGGACGGGCGCCGGGACCGGCATCATCCGATGACGCAGCCACAATCGCAGTAGCGAGCGAATCATGCGGCGGCTGTCCGCGAACAGATTCAGCCGCGAACCCTTCTGGTCGATCCAGACGGTGGGCACCTCGGCCACCTCACATCCCAAGGCGCGGGCCACGACCAGAAGGTCGACGTCGAAGAGGAAATCGCGGGCGGACAGATGTGGAGCGACCTGGTCCAGGACGTCTCGCCGAAACACCTTGGCGCCACACTGGGTGTCGAAGTAGGGCAACCGGAACATCATGCGAACCAACGTCGCAAAACCGAAACTGGCCGTACGTCGTCCCAATGGACGGGCTACGGGCAGGAGCGACGCTGGATGCCAGCGACTGGCCACGGCGGCACCGACGTCCTGGGCGACCGCCGCGAGTCTCAACAACTCCCCCGGCGGAGTGGCGCGATCAGCGTCGACAAAAGCAACGAGTTCCGCGTCGGTCCGCCGGAGCGTCTCAATTATCACGCCACCCTTGCCGAGCTTCGGGTAACGATACATGTGCAGTCTGCCATCGGCGAGCTGGCGGCTACGAACGATCGCCGCGGTTTCGTCGGTGCAATAATCCAGCGCCACGAGGAAGCGAATGCCCGGCGCGTCGAGCGCACGCAGGTAGCTGTCCAGCGTACGACCGATCCGATGCTCCTCGTTGTGTGCGGGAATAATGATGTCGAGACGCATTGCACTCCCTAACCAGGAGAGTCGACAAGGGCGGGAAACACATTCACCGACAGGTCACCAGATCTATTTCGAAAATTCGGCGACGCATGCCGGCATACGGCATGATGGCCAGCCGCTGCCGGCCGCAGTGTGATCCGTTCCGCCCGGCCCCTCCCCATGGGTCACAGCGTCGAAAATACTCATTGTAAGAAATCAAAGTCAGGCTCTACCCGGCCAGTTTCCTGGCCGTAACTGCCAGGAGACGTCAAAGTTGCGGTTACATGGCCGTTTGCTCCAGGCCCGGTGTCCATACATGGAACTCCAGGTAGAGCCGGGAGAAACGCTACGATGCGTCACCGTGGATGAACGTGCGTTCAGCCTCCGGTTCGGATTCCGGCCCCGACCCGCCTCGACGAACCTACACAACCCGTCACCATCCGACACCCGTAAAAGCCCAACAAAAACAGGACCAACCGAACGCCGCTATTGTGCGGTCCGCTGGCTGCCGCGGCGATATTGGCCAACCGCACGGACCGGCGCCGACGACGGATCGCGGCGAAGCGCGCCCCGGCAACGCCGGCACCGAATGTCTCCACGCTGGGCGGCCCGCCCGCACCCCACCGCGCACGGCACCGACTCATACGGCTCTAGATCGAGCTGGCCTACATAATCCCCGACCAGTTGACGGCACCGGCAATGCACTACATCACAACAGAGGAGCAACTCCCCGCGACGATGAAGGCGCCATTCATGACCGCACTCCCCACAGGGCCTCACCTGTTGACCCGTGTTCATTGTCCGCCCCCCGATTCAGGCCAGCCGCGTACTCACCGCTGGCAGTTTCCTCGTCCGGAAACCTGTGATTTAGAGCGACCGGCAACA